>CBETOJ010000266.1:0-2705 GCA_965537725.1 uncultured Campylobacterales bacterium
TGCTAAAGAGGAGTATCAAAGTGGAGAGAATAAAACAAAATTAGCCCAAAACTCTTCAATCACTCCAATAACTTCAAATATCACTTTTAATGATGTCGCAGGGATCCAAGATATTAAAGGGGAGCTTGAAGAGGTAGTAGACTTTTTAAATAATCCTAAAAAATATCAAAAATATAATGTCTCTTTACCAAAAGGGGTTTTACTAGTAGGACCTCCAGGCGTTGGAAAAACTTTGATTGCTAAAGCAGTAGCAGGAGAAGCGGATGTGCCATTTTTTTATCAAAGTGCTGCAAGTTTTGTTCATATCTATGTGGGGATGGGGGCAAAAAGGGTAAAAGAGCTTTTTACAGTGGCTAAATCCAAAGCACCTTCAATTATCTTTATTGATGAGATCGATGCAGTTGGAAAACAAAGAGGAATAGGCAGTAATGATGAAAGGGAAGCTACTTTAAATGAGCTTCTTACTCAAATGGATGGGTTTGAACAAACAAGTGGAGTGATGGTGATCGCTGCTACAAATAAAATTGAAGTATTAGATGAAGCACTTTTAAGAGCGGGGCGTTTTGATAGACGAGTATTTTTAGCACTGCCTGCACGTGAAGATAGAGTAAGTATCCTAGAACTTTATTTAAAAAATAAAAAATATAACTTTGATCTAGATAAGTTAGCAAGTGATACAAGTGGATTTAATAGTGCAGCATTATCAACACTAATCAATGAAGCGGTATTAAATATGATAAAAAGAGATGGGAATACTCTTTTAGAAGATGATATAGATATAGCAAAACAAAAAATCCAGCATGGAAAAAAACAGATCAAGTTTTTAGATGAAAATGAAAAAGATATTTTAGCTACGTATCAAGCTGGAAAAGCTTTTATTACAAAGAAAAAAGTGAGCTTATTTGAAGATGGGGTAAGTTTTGATGAAATAAGTTTTCCATCCAAAACACAACTGCAACAACAGATCAAAAACTACCTTGCAGGTTCAGTAACCCTTGAAGTATTAAAAGGGGAAAGTTATGCTGTGCATGCAGAAGAGATCAAACAAGCTTATGAGATAGCAACAATGATGCAAGAGAAATATAAAATGATTCTTTCAGTTGAGGCTCTTATTGAGCAGTTAAGAAGTGAGCTTAAAACTGAGATTAAAAATAGTATTGAGCAGATCAATAGTTTAAAAAATAGATTATTAAAGGAAGAAGTTGTATTTTAGTGGATTTTGTTTACAAAATGAAGAGGAACTTTTTAAAGAATATCAAATTAGGAACGATTTTAGTGTAAGTGGCTTTAGCTTTGGCGCACAAAAAGCATTTGAATATGCGATCCAAAGTGAGAAAAGAGTTGATCTATTACAGCTTTTTTCACCTGCTTTTTTTATAAATAAAGAGAAAAAATATAAAAGGATGCAGTTGATGTTTTTTAAAAAAGATCCTAAATGTTATTGTGAAAATTTTTTAATAAACTGTGGGTTTCCTGTTGATCAATCAGAAAAATATTTTCAAATGGGAACATATGAAGAGTTAGATCAGCTTTTGCATTATAGTTGGGATAAAGCAAAATTACAGATATTAAAAGAGAAAAACATACGTTTAGAAGTATACTTAGGAAGTGATGATAAGATTATTGATTCTGAAGCTGCAAAAGAGTTTTTTAAAGAGTTTGGTGAAGTATATTTTATAAAGAATAAAAATCATATTTTATAGGAAAAAAGATGGAAAAAGCAAAAATAGGAATAGTAACAGTTAGCGATAGAGCAAGTCAAGGGATATATGAAGATATAAGTGGACAAGCAATCATTGATACATTAAATGAGTATTTAAGCTCTCCTTGGGAAGAGGTATATAAAATTATCCCTGATGAGCAAGAGGTAATTGAGCAAACTTTAAAAGAGATGGTTGATAATGATGAGTGTTCTTTAGTTGTTACAACAGGAGGAACAGGACCAGCCAAAAGAGATGTGACACCTGAAGCTACAGAAGCTGTATGCGATAGGATGATGCCAGGATTTGGGGAACTTATGAGAGCAGAGTCACTAAAGTTTGTTCCAACTGCTATTCTTTCAAGGCAAACAGCAGGTCTTAGAGGAAGCAGTTTGATAGTAAATCTTCCAGGAAAACCAAAATCAATTAGAGAGTGTCTAGATGCAGTATTCCCTGCTATCCCATACTGTATTGACCTTATGGAAGGGCCTTTTTTAGAGTGTAATGAAGAGGTGATAAAACCATTTAGACCGAAGAAGAAATAGGAAATGATAGAAAAAAAACTTGATATTGAAAGCCATATAGAAAAACTTCAATCATATTTTGCAAGAGAAAAAGATGTGATCTTAGAAGGGGATATAAATATTCACTTTAAGATCATTAAACAACTTGACGAGTATGAGCTCAAAACTCCTTTAAAAACAGAAAATATTGATAGCCCTTTAGCATACTTACAAAAACAAGGGGTGATAAAGATCTATGAGATTTATGAATTTGTAAAGATCATCAATTACTTTTTATATCTTAAAAAATTCAATTTTACAGACCAGTTAGCAAAATGGATAGATAAAATCATTATTCCAGAAGAGTTAAAAACTATTTTAGAAGCTTTTGATAATAGAGGGGAGCTTTTAAAAGGGTTTGATGAAAACCTTGATCGAGTGAATCAAAACCTTGAACATAATAAAGGTGAGATCAAACAAAAGCTATATTCTATAATTAATA
>CBETOJ010000267.1:0-2644 GCA_965537725.1 uncultured Campylobacterales bacterium
TCCAAAAACAAAAGGATCACCACTTTTAAGGCGTGCTACACTATAGCCTTTATTTATATACTCTATGATCAAGCTATTGATCTCTTCTTGGAACTTAGAGTGAAAACCTTTTTGTTTCCCTACGCTTACTTTGATAGTAGTTTCTGGAACTATCTCCATAATCTCATTTGAGATAAGATGATCATATAAAACCACATCAACACTTTTTATAATATTGTAGGCTTTTATGGTAAGAAGCTCCACATCACCCAAACCACACCCTACTAGATAAGCTTTTTTTGTTTTTTGGATAAGCTCTTTTTTTGTAGACTCTATCTCAATGATTCCATTATCTCTTTGATTTTGTTTTTCTACTAGATACGCTGTAATATCTTTAGGGATCAGTTTCTCACACTCATCTCTAAAATATTTTGCAGCAGTTGGACTAGCTCCATTACTTGAAACAGCTATTTGAAGAGGTTTATTTTTTGTCAGTGCCATAAAATAAAAGTCACAATACTTTGGTACATCTACAACATTGAGTAAAATATCATGTGTCTTTTTATATTTTAAAAGTTTTTTTGTAACTTTATCATTTCCTGTAGCATCAATAATTATTGAATACTCTTCTATATCTTTTAATTTAAACTTTTTTTGAACAATATTTGATGAGAGTTTTAAAATCTTTGGCTGTAACTTTTCAGCTACGATTTTAAACTCAATCACATTTTCAGCTAAAACTTCTGCTTTTTGCAAAGCAACATTCCCTCCTCCAATAAGAAGAATCTTTTGATTCTTTAAAAGGATTGGTAATGTTTTATTAGTCTGTTTCATTGACTAAAAATAAAAAGCGATCACCGCTTTACAAAACCCATTTTGAATCACAGGGATTGCAAGAACATTATCACAATCATTTGGCGAATGCACTAAAGAGCTAGACTTATCTAAAATAGGCATCCCTTTTTTCCATGCTTGTCCAAGAATTGTTTCATCTTTACTAAGTTGTACTCCAGCATAAGTTTCTTGTAGATCAATATCTCCATGACTATATCCATCTTTAAAAGAGAGTGTTCTTGATACTTGATCTAGATTCCATATCTCAAATCTTCTAGCGATCGGTGTCCCTTTGGCTGAGAGAAAAGTCATCACAAATCCATCCTCTTCTTTTACCCATGCTGGGATTGCAAGAGCTGTAGTGATCCCCTCTTGTAGCGCTTTTTTTGCTCTCATAAATGTTGCAGACTCTCCTAGGTTTTTCATGATCATTGGCTCCGTTGTTTGCCAAACAGTTCCTGGAAGCCCTTGCCCTTTCATAATTTTAATACTTTTAGAAATCCATTCAAACTCTTCCATTGTTCCATAGTATCCATTTACAAGTGTCATCTCTTTTCTTCTCTCACTTGCTTTCCATACTTCTATAGCTCCAGCGTGCTCTTCATTGTCTCCACATAAAAACACAACCACTGCTTTTAAATATTCCCCAGTAAAAATAGGCATAGCAATAGCACAAGTAAGACCAAGACTTTGTACGAGTTCTGTTCTTTTAAAAAATGATTCTTCAAGTTTTGTAAGGATAATAGGTTGTTTTGAAGCCCAAGCTTTTCCTGGTAATCCATCATCATAAGCAAAAGTCATATTTTTACTTTGCTCTTCTAACTCTTTTTTATCCCCATATAATCCAGTTTGTAAAGAAAGTTCTGTTTTACTCTCATTTGGAACCCAAATCTCTATTGCTTTTATAAAATTTTTCACTTTTTTCTCCATTTATTTTAGTTTTTCAATTTGTACAGCACTATGGTTATAGTCTGGCTCACAAGATTCTTTATCTAATAAGTCATTGGTAAGATAGTTTATCTCTCTATTACTAATAGGGATAAAGATCATTTTTGATCGAATATTTTCTGTGATCAAAGCTTTTGTTTTTAGCTCACCTCTTAAAGATCGGACAATGATCTCCTCACCATCTTCTATTCCAAGCTGTTTGGCATCTTCAGGATTGATCTCACAAAAGTTCAATCCTTTAAACTTTAAAAGAGTGGTTGGAAGATTTGTTTTTGTTCCTGTATGCCATTGATCTCTTGTACGCCCAGTTAAAAGAAGATATGGATATTTTAAAGAGGTTTTTTCACTCATCAATTTATTTTCTACAAAATAAAGATTCCCTTTTTTATTTGGTGTTAAAAACTCTTTTACTTCTTCTCCCCAAATAAATGGCTCTTTTTCTAAGCTTTCGTATGAAGTTTTATAGATATCCATATAAGGATTGAGTTTTGTCATTGAAGCAAACTCTTCAAATATCTCTTTTGGAGAGCTATAATTAAAATATTTTTTAAACCCTAATCTTTGTGCAATCAATTGAAATATCTCCCAATCAGGTTTACAGTCAATTGAGATACGCGTAAGCTTTTCTTGCTTTGTAATGGTTCTATCAAGATTAGTTTGCGTTCCCTCTTTCTCTCCCCAAGGAGCTGCTGGTAATCTTACATGAGCATATGGAGCACTTTCACTATTTTCATAAGCATTGATTTCAACAACAAAAGGGATTTTTTTCATTAACTCTTCTGTTTTAGCACGATTGGGTAAATGGTATATTGGATCAGTATGACAAATAATTAACTCAACTTTCGGGGCTAAAATCTAACTGATTCTTCACAGTAATCCGTAA
>CBETOJ010000268.1:0-2622 GCA_965537725.1 uncultured Campylobacterales bacterium
TTATTATAGAAATCTAATATAAATAAATCCTCTGTTTTTTTACCATATTTTGGAGCAGAACGATTTAGTCTTGATAATGCTTGTACTGCTAACACACCTTGTAGTTTCTTGTCTATGTACATAGCACAAAGTTTTGGTTGGTCAAAACCTGTCAAGAATTTATTTGCAACTACAAGTAATCTATATTCATCACTATCAAGTTTTTCAGCTATATCTTTTGATGCAAAATTATTAATACTATCTTCTGTATATTCAATCCCTTTTACTTCTTTTTTACCAGAAAAAGCAATAACAGCTTTAAAAGGGTTCCCAAGCTCTTCTAGTTTTTTAACTATAGCTTGGTGGTAAAATATTGCTGTTTCAATATTTGATGTTACAACCATACCTTTAGCTTTAGCTTTTAGTTTTTTGGTTTTGTACACATTGTTAATAAAATGATCAAGCATAATATCAGCTTTTGTAGCTATTGTAGATGGATCTTTCTCCACTTTACTTCTCAATGCTTTTTGTGCCTTCTTTGTATCAAAGAGTGGACTCTCTTCTATTGTTTTCTCTATTTCATAGTAGCTTTTGTATGTTGTATAGTTTGATAATACATCTAAGATAAATCCTTCTTCAATTGCTTGTTTCATAGAGTACAAGTGAAATGGTTTATATGTTCCATCAGCTTGTTTTGTTCCAAACTTTTCAAGTGTATTATTTTTAGGAGTGGCAGTAAAAGCTAAGTATGAAGCATTTCCTTTCATTTTTCTACTCTTCATAATCTCTAAGACCATATCTTGAGCATCCATTTCTTCCTCGAACTCTTTTTTTCCCATTGCTTCATTCATTTTTCCATGCGCTGTTCCACTCTGGCTTGAGTGAGCTTCATCAATAATTACTGCAAATCTTTTATCACTAAGATCTGCTATACCATCTACTATAAAAGGAAACTTTTGAATAGTAGTAATAATGATTTTCTTTCCATTTTCAAGACTTGTTTTTAATTCATTTGAACTATAAGCTGGTGCCATTATATTTTTTATTTCGCTAAAGCTTTTGATATTATCTCTTAACTGTTTATCAAGTATCTTTCTATCAGTTACTACAATTACACTATCAAATAGTGGATAATCAATCCCTTTACTTCCATTTACATCTTCACTATTTGGATAGGCTTCTATAAGTTGATATGCACTCCATGTAATAGAGTTTGATTTTCCACTTCCTGCACTGTGTTGTATCAGATAAGTTTTGCCAACTCCATTTTCACTTACATCATCAATCAGTTTTCTCACAACATTAAGCTGATGGTATCTTGGAAAGAATAGTGTTCTAGAGTTCAACTTATCACTCTCTTTTCCATCTAGCCTTACAAAATGTTGGATGATATTAGCAAGTGAATGTTTGGTAAATATCTCTTCCCATATATAAGCTGTTTTATGACCATTTAGATTTACAGGGTTTCCTGCTCCATGATTGTTCCCTTTATTAAATGGTAAAAAGAAAGTTTTAGCACCATCTAATTTTGTTGTCATATAGGCTTCATCTGTATCTATAGTAAAGTGAACAATACATCTAGCAAAGTTTAATAAAGGCTCTTTTGGATCACGATCTTCTTTATATTGCTTAATACCATGAAATCTAGCATTTTGACCTGTCCATTGGTTTTTAAGTTCCATAGTGATGATTGGAAGACCATTGATAAATATAACCATATCAATTTCAAGTAGAGGATTAGTCGTAGAGTGAGTTACTTGTCTAGTTACACTAAACTGGTTTGAATTAAATCGTTTTTTTATCTCTTCACCACTAGAGCTAAGAGGAGCTACAAAAAAGAGAGTAAAATGAGCATCTTCTACATCAAGACCTTTTTTAAGAATCTTTAGTATCCCATACTTTTTTATCATCTTATCAAGTCTTTGAATTATTTTTAACTTATAACTAGAATCTCGTTTAAGTTTTTCTAACTCATCTGATTGAGTTGTTTCTAAAAAATCCCAAAATCTTTTTTCATCTATGGCATACTCTTTATTAAAGTCACTATTATGACCAATGTAAAATTTATCATTATTACCATAAATTGGTGTAGGTTCACTTACTCCTGATTTAATCTCTTCTTGACAAGTTCCTGTTAGGAACTTTTCTATACTACTTTCTAATGCTTGTTCATTTGTTTGGCTAGTCATCATATTACTTCAATTTATATCTATCTCTTAAAGATGATAATTGATAATCGTTAAATGCAACAAGTTTGTCATGCATTAAACGACCAACTACAATTGAGGGTTTAACATCAAGTTGTTCTGCAAAAGTAAGAACACTACTTTTTGTAAAATTATTCGCAGATATAAACTTATTATAATCTTTAGTATTTAGTAAGGTTTCACTTGCAAATTTATCTGCTTCATCTTCTTGTTCTTGTTCTTTTAGTTTTGAATCAACACATCCATCTTCTAAAAAAACTTCTCTTTTAGGATGTAGTAAGATATGTCCTATCTCATGAAAAAAGCTAAACCAAAATATATCACTATAAGATCCTCTTAAAGTCATGGCTATTACTGCTTTATCATTATCCAACCAAAAAGTAGCACCATGTATTTTAGTATTTTTAAAATGCGGTAATAATACAAGTACGATACC
>CBETOJ010000269.1:0-2605 GCA_965537725.1 uncultured Campylobacterales bacterium
TAAGCAAAGGAGAGCTAGCTTGTGTAGTTGGTGGAAGTGGAAGTGGAAAATCCACACTCTTTGAACTAATCACTTCAAACCTTATTCCATTAAATGGAAAAATTGAGGTACAAAAAATTGCTACAATATACCAAGATCCTTATAGTTCTTTTCATCCCACATATTCAATATTACAGCAAATTGATGATGTGGTGCAAAGTTATGAAAAAAGTGAATTAATAACATTATTAGATGCATTAAAGCTTGAAAAAGAACTTATAGAGAAAAAACCATATGAATTGAGTGGCGGACAACTGCAAAGATGTAGTATTTTAAGAGCAGTTTTAATGAAGCCAGATATTATTCTAGCAGATGAGCCTACAAGTGCACTTGATAATATTATAGCACTTGAAACAATGAAGATGTTACTCTCTTTTTTAGATAAAGTGGGAATACTATTGATTACCCACGATAGAGGATTAGCACGCTGGTGTGCTGATACCATAATAGATATAGAAAATTTAAAAGGTTAAAAAATATGAAAAAAGCATTAGTGTTACTCAATATGGGAGCAGCAAGAAGCAAAGATGAACTAGAAGTATTTTTACGAAATATGTTTAATGATGAAAATATATTAACTATCAATAATACAACTATTCGTTCAATGATCGCTTCATTTATTGTAATGACAAGATTAAATAAAGCATGGAAAAACTATGAAGAGATAGGAGGAAGCTCCCCTTTACATGAACTCACAGATCAACTTATTGAAAAACTTCAAAATGAATTACCAGAGTTTTATGTGACAGCTGCTATGAGATATACTTCCCCTTTTGCACAAACAGCATGTGCAAGAATAAAAGAGCAAGGGATAAAAGATGTGGTACTTTTCCCTATGTATCCACATTACTCAACAACGACTACAAAGTCAAGTGTTGAAGATTTTATGCAAAAAGCTGGGGGGGAATTTAATATAGAGGTGATAGAGCCTTATTATAATAATTATCATTTAAATAAAGCGATATGTGATGATATTATTAAAACTCTAAATAAATATAATGATTTTCATCTTATCTTCTCAGCACATGGACTTCCTCAAAAGGTTGTGGACAAAGGAGATCCTTATCAAAAACAGATTGAAGAGCATGTGGAGCTATTAAAAGAGAAACTTATCCATTATGCAGTTAATATTAAATCGATCAATCTTGCATATCAATCAAAAGTGGGACCAATGAAATGGTTAACTCCAAGTTTAGATGATATGTTAAAACATTTCCGTGGGCAAAAGGTTATTATCTATCCAATAGCTTTTACAATAGATAATAGTGAAACTGTATTTGAGTTGGATATAGAATATAGAGAGTTAGCAGAAAAACTTGACATAAAAGAGTATCGAGTTGCACCCTGTTTAAATAGCAACGAGACTTTTATTGAAGCGATTAAAGAGCTTATTTAAGCTCTTTAAGATTAATTTATAAGCTCATTGGCTCATATATCGTATTTGAGTTAAGTCTACTTTGTCTTGGTTTTTTCTCAAAATGGATGATCTCATCGGTTAAAGTTGTTTTTTGAGTAGCTGCTTTATGAATAATACCTGTTCTTAGATCTACTAATTTTAGATACAAGATAAGTTGTCTTTGTGTCATTGCATAGGTTCCAACTAAAGCGTATGTATTTCTATTTATTTTTGTACGATTCAGCTCATCAATATCTCTACTTAATAGTTTTGTACCATTTGCACCTATTTTTAAATATTTTGTATATTCAATTGAATATACTGCTCTATTACATTTTTGAGTTACTAATGTTTTTAATTCATCTGAAAGCATGAATCCAAGTTCAGAGTGGTTTTCAAGATCTTGAAGGTTTACAAAATCTACTACATAAAATGGTTTTTCATGTTCAGTTGATAGTTCTTTTATAGTTGGACAAAGTTGTAAAAGAAGCTCTTCAACCACTTCATCAAAAGCAGTGACAGAAGTAGAATGAAGATATTTGAATTTAAAAGAGTCTTCATATTCATTAACAACACTGCATCCACTAAAGGTGAGTGAAGTAATAAAGATTAATATAATGTAGAGTTGTCGCATATTCCATCTTTACATTTTTGAGTAGGACACGAAACAGCAGAGCAGTTATCAGTAACTACATCAATACCATAATCATCAGGTTTTTTAGTTTTATAACAAAGATCAAAAAGTGTACAATCTATAGGTTTATAAATAACCCTAGCAGTTGAGATAATAGAACCAGTTTCAGAATCAAGTATTCTTGAATTTATTAAAACAGTATGGTTTTCAAATTTTACATAAGTCCCTACTACAATATATTCTGTAGCACTAATATGATCTTTTAGTTTCTCCACATCTCTTGTGATATGAAATTCTCCATCTGCATTCACGGAAACTGCATTTTGTCCTCTAAAGTCCGTTACATGAAAGTTTCTTATGTGAAGTTCATTAAACATACTCTCACTTAAAAGTCTACCAAAAGTTGTTGTTTTATTAAGTTGGTTCAGATCAACAAAGGAAGTAAGGATCAAACTAGGTTTTCGCTCTTTAAATGTATTAGATATAAAAAGTTGATCAGCCATAGAAACAATCGCACCATTTAAGTTTTGATAAAC
>CBETOJ010000270.1:0-2588 GCA_965537725.1 uncultured Campylobacterales bacterium
ATAGAAATACACAAAGCTGTAAAATAAAAAATAGATTTCCTAAAGCTGTTATCTCAAAACTAAACATGTATATTCCTTACAAAACTATTTGCGGCATCATTAACTACTTCTAGTAAACAATCTGGGAAAACTCCTAGATATAAAAGACTAAGTGAAAGAATCACTAACACCAATTTTTGTATAAATGGTATCTCTATTTTTGTAAAGTTTTCTTTTTTTACATTAAAACTAAGGAGTCTAAAAAAGTAAACTGCTTCTATAATAGAGATAAGAAGTATCAATCCAATAAAACTATATGCTTGTATCTCTCCCAATCCTTGTAAAATAGTAAGTTTTGCAATAAATCCTCCAAAAGGTGGAATCCCCAAGATGGATAAAAAGCCTATAGTAAAAACTATTATTAAAAAAAGTGATTCAAGTTTTTGAAAAATATCAATAGAAAGCTTTTCAAAATGTTTTTCCAAAATATCTAAAGATAAAAAGAGACTTAATTTTGCAAATGAGTGGATTACCATAAGATAGAGTGCCCCACTTATCACTGTTTGATTATTTGAAGCAAAAGCTAAAAACATCACTCCTAATTGTCCCATTGTTGAGAAGGCAAAAATTCTTTTTAGATGTTTTCCTTTTAAAGCTGAAAGTTCAGCAGCTAAAAAGCTAACTCCTCCTATTAGCATTAAAGCCCATAGAAGCTTTTCTTCAATCTCAAAAAACCGTAGAAGTGAAAATAGTACAAAAATATATGTTGAGGAAACCATTCCACTAAAAAATGAAGCATTTAAAGAGGAGGTTCCTTGATAGATATCTGCTACCCAAAAATTTAAAGGGAAAATCTCACTTTTGATCCCAAAACCAATAAGAAAAGAGATAAAAATAATAAACTGCAAGCTAGTTGAGAGTGTATAAAAACTCTCCCCTATCGTATAAAGATTTAACGTCCCAAGATTTAAATAGATAAGGATAATTCCAAGTAATAAAAATATTGAAGCAACTGCTCCAATAATCATATATCGAATAGCAGCTCCATAGGCTTGTTTATCTTTATTGAATGAACTTAAAATATAGCTACTGATACTTGCTATCTCAAAAAAGATATAGATATTAAAAATATCTATACTTAAAAGTAGCCCCATCACTCCTACTAAAAGAAGAGAAGTGACGATAAATTTTTCTCTATTGATACCAGTGTTTAAAGAAAATAGTGTAATAAAAAATGAAACACTTATAAATAATGATAAGAGGATAAAATTGGTTTGATCCAACACAAAAGTAATAGCTAACGGAGAATCAAAACTAATAAACTCTTTTATAGGTAATAATGAATAGAAATAAAATAAAAAACCAAATAAAGCTAAATGCATAGTAATGGAGATAAATCCAAGGATATTTTTATACAGCGGTGTTAAAAATGACAATAATAAACTCATTTGTCCTCTCCTAACTCATCCATTTTAGAAATATCAAGATTCTTTGTAAAAGAATAATACTTAGTGATATATGATAATGCTAATGCTAAAACTGCAATAGCTATTACGATAGTGGTTAATATCATCGCTTGTGGAACTGGATCAACCATTTGTGGACTAAACTCTTTTACTGAGTCAGTCACAATCGGAGCAACCTTTCCATGACTAAAATGGCTTCCTATAAAATATAAAAAGAGATTCGCTTCTGCAATCGATAAAGCGATAAATATCTTGATGAGATTTTTTTGGATCATAACCCCTAAAAGTGCTATTCCAAAGATAACAAAAGATCCTATAAGAACACTTGAAGAGATTATTTTAGGGTCATTGAAAAACTCAAACATCTTTTCCCTTTAAAAAATATTCGATCATCACTGTGATCTCTGAAGCGACTTTTAGCCCTACAAAAATATAGATGATAGGGATAATACCTGCGCTAAAAAGGTTTCTAACTTCCCCTAAAGGAAGAAAGTTTCCTAAAAACTGATTCACTAAAAGAAAAGATAAGATTCCAGCCATGATAAATCCAGCTCCACTTAAAGACTCAAAAAGAGTAACTATTTTATGGTTTAGATTAAAACCATCTCCATATGCAAGAAAGTGTAACAGAAAACCACTTGCAATTATTACACCCCCTTGAAATCCACCTCCGGGACTTAGATGTCCATGTAAAATAATATAGATTCCAAATAGAATAATAAGTGGTGCAAGCACTTTTGTCCCTATTTGTAAGATCTTATTTTCATAGGCAAAAATATTTGATTTATTTGAGAGATTTTCTAAAGTTAAAGAGATTCCAAAAATTGATAAAAATAAAATGGTTACTTCTCCTAAAGTATCTAAAGCTCGAAAATAGGTTACCACTGAAGTTACAGCATTGGCACTCCCCGTTTGTTCTAGGTTCATTTGTAAAAGTGATTGACCTAAAGAGTTATTAGTCTGTTCAATTCCTAGAAAAACCTGAATTAAAACGATAATAATAAATGATACTAAAAGGGAAACTAGAATCGTTTTTAAAGGGATCTGCTTTTTTAAATTCATATTTTCCCTTTTTGTTTTGTATGTAAAATAGTGATTAAAAAAACAATAGCACTTAAACTTGTCCCAATCACTGCTTCTGTA
>CBETOJ010000271.1:0-2572 GCA_965537725.1 uncultured Campylobacterales bacterium
GAAAAACTTCGTGTAGGAAATAGTATGTTTTCTAAAAAAAGCAGAAACTTTTTACTTTTTTTAACATTGATTTTTTTTATTTTCGCTCTTTCACGTCCTGTAATGGATGAAAAAGATCATAATGTGACTCAAAAACTGATCCCAATAGTAATCGCTCTTGATGTATCACGATCAATGCAGGTAGAAGATATTTACCCAAATAGAATTAAGTTTGCTAAAAAGAAATTAAAAAGTTTTATTCAGCATGGGAAAAATACGACTATAGGAGTGATACTTTTTGCAAAAGATTCTTTTGTACTCTCTCCTGTAACAGAGGATTTTTTATCTTTAAACTATATTGTGGATAATCTTGATACAAATGTCAACTTTCCAAATGGCTCAAATATCTTTGCAACTTTAGAAGCGACAAAATATATGTTAGAAGATTTTAATGTAAAAAATCTTGTGATCTTCAGTGATGGTGCTAATAAAGAAGAGTATGATAATGAACTTGTATTTGCTAAAGAGAATAATATCTCAGTCTATGCAATAGGGATAGGAACACAACAAGGTGCAGCAATACCAGATGGAAAAAATGGATATATAACCGATAAAAATGGAAATATTGTAACAGTCAAATTAAATGATTCAATAAAAGAGCTTGCTACAAAAAGTGGAGGTGGGTATATAGAGTATTCATTAGATAATGCAGATATAGAAGCGATCTTAGAGCGGATCAATCTTCAGTCAAAAAAAGAGGATATCTCTAAACAAAATGTAAAAACATATACTCAACTTTTTTATTATCCTTTGGCTTTAGGGTTACTTTTTTTATTTATGGCATTAAGCTCTTTTCCTAGATTAAAAAAAGCAAAAGTTATGGCACCTATATTTTTAGTGTTTTTTACAACGCCTATACAAACTCCTCTACAAGCCTATGAGTTTGATTTTGAGAGGATAGAAAAAGCAAAAGAACTTTATAAAGAGAATAAATATGATGAAGCAGCAGATCAGTTTCGAGCTATTCGAACGACACCAGAATCATTATATAACCTTGGAAATTCATTATATAAAGAGAAAAAATATGATGAAGCAATTGATACTTTTTCTAAAATTGTGACAAACGATAGTGATCTTGAAGCAAAAAAGCTTTATAACTTAGGAAATAGTTATGTACAAAAAAATGAATTGCAAAAAGCAAAAGAGTTTTATGAAAAAGCTTTAAAAGTAAAACCTGATAAAGAAACACAAGAGAATTTAGAACTTGTAAAAAAAGCTTTAGAAGAACAGAAAAAACAGCAAGATCAAAAAAAGCAAAATAATGATAATAAAGAGAAAGATCAAAAACAAAAAGAGCAAGACAATAAACAAAATAATGATCAAGAGCAAGAGAAAAAGCAAGAACAAAAAGATAAAAATGACCAGCAAAAAAATGATCAGAAAAATAAACAAGATCAAAAACAAGATCAAAAACAAGATCAAAAAAAGCAAGAATCACAAGAAGAGCAAAATAAAAAGCAAGATCAAGAGAATAAAAAGCAAGAACAACAGCAATCAGGAGAGCCAAATGAACAACAATCACAAGAGCCAGAAGATAATATCTCACAACTAGAAGAGGAAAAGTGGATGAAACAATTAGAAGAGAAAAATAAAGTTCCCATGTTGATTCAAAAGATGCCATCACAAAATAAGGATAGTTCAGATGAAATTCAACCTTGGTAGAAAAGTTTTACTTCTTTTTTTTATCCCTATTATTCTTTTTGCAAAGGTAAGTTTAGAAGCTCCAAAAAACTTTGTACAAGGGGATATGGTAGAGTTTAAAATAACTGCTAGTGGGGGAAAAGTAGAGTTCCCTGATATTAGCAAAATAGAAGGTTATCCCGTACAAGTGGTAGGGAAATCTATGCAGACTAATATAGTCAATGGGGCATTATCTCAAATGATCGTACAAACTTTCACTTTTAAACCTGACAAAGATGTGACAATCCCTGCTTTTGAGATAAAAGTAAACGGAGTGGTTGAAAAAACGAAACCTAAAAAGCTTGTGATGGCAAAGATGACAAAAACATACTCAGATCTTTTTGATTTTGAGATATCAGTAGATAAAACAAACCCTTTTGTAGGAGAAGATGTTATTTTAAATGTGATCTTTAAGTATAGAAAAGATATCAATATCGTAGATCTAGAGTTTGAAAAGCCTAACTTTGGAGGGTTTTGGGTCAAACAGTTAAAAGAATCAAAAATAAAGATCAAACAAGACCCAAGATATCATTATCAAAGTTTACAATTTTTACTTTTCCCTCAAAAAAAAGGGAAATTAGAACTAGGACCATTTAAAATAGGGGTTGTCACTATGAGTGGATCACTTGGAAATAGTTTTTTTCTGAATGGTTCAACCAATAAACAATCAGTTTATTCAAATAATATCACTATGGATATAAAAGAGCTACCACAAGGGGTGCGGCTAATAGGTGATTTTACATTAGAGACTTCTGTGGATAAACTGAGCGTAAAACAAGGGGAAGCAATCTCTTATAAAATCAATATAAAAGGGGTAGGAAATGTGGATGATATCCCTGAGTTTAAACTCGAT
>CBETOJ010000272.1:0-2558 GCA_965537725.1 uncultured Campylobacterales bacterium
TCATTAAAAAGTACTTTAAAAGGATCGATATCTATTTCAAAAGTCTCAAATGACACTAGGTCTTTGCCTTGTTTATCTTTTAAAGTAAAACCTTCAAACATCATAGAAAAAAGAAAAGGATTAAACTTAACACTATCTATTGAGATCTCAATATTATAGTTCTTTTTTAAATACTTTGGGGCAGATAATTGTAATGCATAAGGAAGAACAAAAAAACCTAAAAGAGTATAAAACAACACTCCTAAAACAATCACTTTTAGAAGTAGTTTTTTCATTTTTTCTCCTTTTATGTTCTAGGAAGTGTTAACTCAAACCTTGCACCAGTATATTCTACATCTTCATACTTGAAAGTTTCATTGCTAACATTGATAGAACCGTTCATCCCCTCAACAATCAATCTATATGTCATATTAAGCCCCAATCCAGTACCACGAGACTGATGCTTTGTAGTAAAATATGGCTCAAACACTTTATCTAAAATATTTTCATCAATTCCACCACCATTATCTTTAAATACTATCACAAGATTATTCTCTTCTCGATAAGCAGAGATAAATATAAGTTTTGGTTCAGTTATGATTAAGGCGTCTTTTGAGTTATTAAAAAGATTTATCAAACATTGGTTCAACTCATTTTGAAATCCATTGATCTCTATATCATCTGATATCTCTACCATCACTTTGATATTAAACTTTTTAATATTTGCATTCACTAGAGTCAAAAATGAGCCTACCGATGCTTTTAGATTAAATAGCTCTTTTTTGCTATTTCCTTGGATAAAGTTTCTAAAATCATCTATTGTCTTTGAGAGATATTGGGCATTTTCATTGATCATTTTACAAGTACTTTGGAACTTTTCATCATCTAATGTTCCAAACTCTTTTTGCATCATCATCCCTGTCACTCCAGTTGAAATAACAGATAAAGGCTGTCTCCATTGGTGAGCAATATTTCCTATCATCTCTCCAAGAGCAGCCATTTTTGTTTGTTCAAAAAGTACTTTATCTTTATCTCTATTTTTTCTTACCTCATCTTTGACCTTATCTTCTAAGCTATGATTTAAAAGCTCTAGCTCATGATCTTGTTCTTCAAGCTCCTTATTTACTTTTGTTAAAATAGAAGTTTTCTCTTTAACAAGTTGATTTAAAATATTTTTTTGATTGATCATATAAAAGATAAAGGCAAAAATGATAAAAAGAATAATAAAAAGAATGATATCTACAAACATAAAACTCTCTAAAGTTTTATCGATCAAAGTATCAGCTCTATATGAAACTATCCAAGCTATTGGCTCTTTTGTAATATTATGCTTTATAGGATAAAAAGAAACAACTCTTGCTTTTTGTTGAAAAATAGTATAAACTGAAAAACTTTTCCCTTCACTCATATTTAGCGCAATATCTTGCTTCACTGAAGCAATTCTTTTAGAGTTTTCAACTATACATATCTCTTTTGTGTGGTCTGTTGTCATCGTCATCATAAAATCAGGGTTTTCAGCACTTTGCGTGTATTTTAAAATCAGATCATCTCTTGCCCATGCTTTAGATTTAAAGATATCTTTTTTTACTAAAAAATGGGTATGGATCTTATTTACTTTTGTAAAATAGTTTTGAAGCAATTCACTTGTGAATGATATCTCTACGGCTCCTAGATGATTGCCCTCTTTATCAAAAATAGGATATACATTTCTAAAAGCATGGGCAGTCCGACCTTGTGCAAATCCTCGAATAATTTTTTTAGTCAAGTTAGTATAGGCAAAATCTGAACGGATAGAGCTTAGATTATCCCCAAATTTTGATGGCTTATGCATTCGTAAGAATACTTTATTATCGGGAAAAACAAAGTGATACTGTAAAACCCCTTGCTCTTTTAAAAGCTGGTACTTATCATCTAATAAATTACGTGCTTTATCTCTTAGCTGATTGAGCTTTTTATTATCCTTTTCTATTTTAGCACTATTAGCTTCTTTAAATATCTCTACGAAATTTTTATTTTTCATAGTCTCTTCAAAAGCTACATCAGCTGTAATTCTATGATTGTAGTTTAAAACTTCATAAAAAGTTTTTAAAGTTTTTGTATGATTTGCAAGTATGATTTGTATTCTAGCTTCTTTTCCTAGATTCAATGCAAAAAAAGCAATAAAGTAAGAAAGAATAAAAAAGAAAATAAGGAGTAATACACTTTTTAGTTTAATTTTTTTCATTAAAATCCATTTTTTAAAAGTGTTTTATTTTAACAAAAATTCCTTTAGAGATAACTAACCATCTTATTTTAGCAGTTCGCTCGACAGACAGAGAGAGATTCACTAAGGTCAAATTAAGTCCTTGTATAAAGTATTTATAAAAATTGTTCTTTTACAATGTACCTAAAAATTAATCTGCCTAAATATTTTTTGCTTTATAATTTTTGATAACCTCATCAATTCTATAGGTTTTTACATTCTCAGTATCACTCTTTGAGTATATGTGTACTAAAAGGATAGTATCTTCGATTTGTGTATAGCTAATTAGTCAGTCCTGAAAAACTCACTTTCTGCTTCGAATTAGATCTTTAATATT
>CBETOJ010000273.1:0-2517 GCA_965537725.1 uncultured Campylobacterales bacterium
AATACAATTCAATCACAAATTAAAGAACAAACAAAAATCAAAGAGTTTTTAAAATAAACTCCACCAAACTTGTGAAATAAGCACAGTTAAGATTATTCCAAATATATTAAATACTATTCCATATTTAGCCATGGTTTTTATGGAAACTACTTGACTACTCATTACTATTGCATTAGGTGGTGTAGCAATAGGGAGCATAAAGGCATAACTAGCACAGATAGTTGCTATCATTAAGATAAGCTCTGTATTCATATTAGAAGCTACTCCTAAAGAGTAAAGGATAGGTAGAGCTATGGAGATGAGTGCTGTATTGCTTGTCACTTCTGTTGTAAAAGTCACTAAAGAGGCTACTATAAATAGTAGGAATATAGGTGGGAGTTCTGTGATTCCTAATAAGAGATTTGAGATCGCTTCAGCTAAGCCTGTACTTCCAAAAGCACTGGCTATTGAAAATCCTGCTCCAAATAAAAAGATGATCTCAAAAGGGATCTTTTTACTATCTTCCCACTCTATAAACCCAAAATTTGGGATCAACATCAAAAGTCCAAAACCAAGTAAGATTCCAGCTTCACTTAACTTAAAAAAAGAGTTAATCAATAAAACGATTACTAGCAGCCCAAGGATCTTTAAAAGCTTTTTTTGCTCTTTTGTTAATTCTTTTGAATCAAGAGTATTTTCTATTCTAAACTGTGTTGCACCAAAAGAAAGAATAAAAGGCACTATTGTAAGCATTATAATAGCCAATGGAAGTGTTTTAGCCATCCATGTAATAAAGGTTAGCGTTTCTAGTCCGTTATCTTGTAAAAAGCCCATTAAAATAAGATTTGGTGGAGTTCCTATAGGCGTTACAATCCCTCCTATACTTGCTCCATAGGCAATAGCTAAAACAAATCGTATCTTTAGCTCTTTATTTTCTGTTAAAAATAAAGCAATAGGCATTAAAAGAAGTGCTGTTGTTGTATTTGAAAGTAAGGAGCTTAAAAATGCTGAAGTGATAGCTAAGGCAAAAATAATCCCTCGACTACTTTTGGGAAATACATTTAAAAGTTTATGTGCTATCACTTTGTGTAAGTCTATTTTTTCCACTGCAATTGCTAAAAGAAATCCTCCTAAAAATAAAAAGACAATTGACTTAGAATAGTTTGCAGTAGTTGCACTGGTACTGAGTATCTCTAAAGAGGGAAATAAAATGATTGGAAGTAAAGAGACTGCCCCTAAAGGTAAAGCTTAATTGGTCCAAAGCGTCACTAAGAAAATGACCACGCCAATCAAACGTGAATGGATCTCATCAAAAAAATTACCTGCTATAAAATAGCCTGATAATGCTAAAACTAATGCAATTAAAATACCTTGGTAAGATTTATTGACAATGAGATTCATATTTTAGTAATTTAACCCTACTATATCTTTGATTTCCTTGATCTTTTCACTTGCTACTTTTCTGGCTTTTTGAGCCCCATAAGCTAAGATCTCTTTTACTTCATCTGGATTATTAATCAGCTGTTCTCTTCGCTCAACATATGGAGCAAAGTGTTCATTAATCTTATCCATTAAAGTGATTTTAAAATGTCCGTACCCCTCACCTGGAGTCGCATATCTTTTTTGTAATGCTACAAGTTCACCTTGATCCATAAAAAGCTCACACAACTTATATACATTACAAGTGGCATACTCTTTTGGTTCATGAAGCTCTTTTGAATCAGTAACTACTTTCATCACTTGCTTTTTTAGTCCTTTTTTAGATCCAAACATATCAATAGTATTTCCATAAGATTTTGACATCTTCGCTCCATCAGTTCCAGGAACTGTAGCAACAACCTCATCCACTTTTGCTTCTGGCATAACCAGTATTTCACCATAAGCATTATTAAAAGTATTAGCAATATCTCTTGTCATCTCTACGTGTTGGATCTGATCTTTTCCTACTGGCACAATATTTGAATCAAAGAGTAAAATATCCGCTGCCATTAATACAGGGTAAGAAAAAAGTCCATGGTTTGTAGCTAGTCCTCGTGCTGTTTTGTCTTTATAACTGTGAGCTCGCTCTAGGAGTCCCATAGGAGTATGATTTGAAAGTATCCAGTAAAGTTCTAACACTTCTGGTACATCACTTTGTACCCAAAATGTTGATTTTTCTGGATCCATTCCTAAACTTAAAAAATTAACTGCTGCTTCAAAAATATTTTTTTGTAAAACCTCTTTCTCTTTCACTGATGTAAGAGCATGATAAGAAGCGATAAAAGCAAATAGCTCACCATCATCTTGTGATTCGATCATCTTTTTAATCATCCCAAAATAATTCCCGATATGAATTGTACCACTTGGTTGAATTCCACTTAATATTCTCAAAAATATATCCTTAGTTTGTTTTTGATATAATACCCAAAAATTTTAGAGGATAAGATGAAGCAGTTTTTTAGATATCTCTTTGTTGGTGCATTGGCTGTTATCCCTCTGCTTATTGTTATTCAACTAATCATTCTTATTAACAAATACAGTATTAATCTTTTTAAATAT
>CBETOJ010000274.1:0-2515 GCA_965537725.1 uncultured Campylobacterales bacterium
CTCCTCTTGATTATGCGTTATCCCTATAAATGCTGGTTTTACATTTTTTATATTTTTATTCACAGCAGTTAAAGTTTGTGGGACAAATAAAAACAAATATGGTACATCATCACTTATTAATTTATATATTCTCTTATAAATTTTACTATACTCTTTTGGGTCAACAGTTACTTCTGCTTTTTCAATTAGTCTATCTACTTCTGCATTTTTATATCCAACAAAATTAAAACCACCTTTACTATCACTTGTACTATGCCAAATTGATCTTGCATCTGGCATAAGTCCTAAACTCCATGCTAATATAACAGCATCAAAATTTCTTGGATAAAGTACTGTATTTAAAAAAGCTTGCCATTCCATCACTTGAATCTTTACTACTACATCTATTTGTTGTAACTGATGTTGTATAATTTGAGCAACATATGCTCCTGTTGAGCTTCCAGTACTTGTTGTAATAGTAAAAGTAAAAGGATTCTCTTTTGTATACCCAGCTTCTTGTAAAAGTTGTTTTGCTTTTTGTTGGTTTTGTATTGGGGGTTTTACTTCTTCATTATAAGCAATACTCCCTTTTAAAAAAGGCCCTGTACATACATCTGCATATCCAAAATATAAGATATCAGCCATTTGCTGTCTATCAATTCCTAAACTAATTGCTTCACGAATTTTTTTATCTTTGAATTTTACCCCTTTTAAGTTCAATCCCATATAAGAATACCCAAAGCTCTGTTTTTGAAAAATATTAAACTTCTCTTTAAATTCACTGTCAAGTTGCCGCTCTATTTGAAGAGGTTTAAGACTTCCAATATCAAGTTCAGACTGTTTTAACATATAAAAAGAGGTAGTTTCATCTGGTACAAACTTATAAACAATCTTTTCAATATTTGGAACTTTTTTAAAATAATCTTTATTAACAGTGAGTTCAATATCTTTTGAGATTTTCAACTCTTTTAACATATATGGTCCAGTACCTATAGGCTTTTTATTAAATTCACTGGTCATTAAATCTTTTTCATTTTCTAAAAGATGTTTTGGAAGTATCCCTATCATCCAAATCTCCAATGCTTTAAAATAGGGTTCTTTATATTGTATCTTTAATCTATATTTATCTAAAATCTCTACTGATTTTACTTTTTTATAATTTGTAGTTCTTGGAGTATAGATCTTAGGATCCATAATCATATTATAAGTAAATAAAACATCTTCAGATGTAAACTCTTTTTTATCATGCCATTTAACATTTTGTTTTAATTCGATGATTAATGTTGTATCATTAATAAATTCATAGCTTTTAGCAAGATCAGGAATAATTTTTCCATCTTTGTCATAGCTGAATAATCCATTAAATATCCAATCAGCAATTTCGCCACTTGCTGCATCAGTTGAAAGTATAGGGTTGATTCTGCTTGGATTCGTTGATAATGACAAGTTTAGACTTGCCCCTAGAGTAAAATTGAAAAATATAAGTAGTAAAAATAAATATTTCATGTGTGATTGTACATAAAAAAAGCCAAAAAGAAAATTCTTTTTGGCTTTTGTAAAAAATCGGATAAATTGACCGATTATCTTTTCGAGAACTGTGGGCTTCTTCTTGCTTTTCTTCTTCCTGGTTTCTTTCTTTCAACAGATCTTGAATCTCTTGTAAGAAGTCCGTAAGGTTTAAGAATAGTTCTAAATTGCCCATCATAAGCAACTAATGCTCTAGAAACTCCGTGTCTTAAAGCATCAGCTTGTGCAGAATATCCACCACCAAGTGTTTGAGCTACGATATTTACAGACTCTAATTGTTTAGATACTTCTAATGGTTGTCTTACTCTTTTTTTAAGAGCTTCATGACCACCAAGCCATGTATCTAAAGGTTGTCCATTTACTGTAATGTTCCCTTGACCAACTTCAAGCCAAACTTTCGCTACTGCTGTTTTTCTTCTTCCTGTTGCATATACTTTTGCCATCTATTATCCTTGTACCTGTGCTGTATGTGGGTGCTCATTTCCTGCATACACTTTTAAGTTTTTAAGTATTTTTGCCCCAAGTTTAGTTTTTGGTAGCATACCTCTTGTAGCTAATTTATAAAGCTTTTCTGGGTTGTTAACTAACATATCAGACATTTTGTGAGTTTTTGTACTACCAAAATATCCTGAGTGAGTATAATAGTTTTTATCTTCCATTTTTGCACCAGTGAATTTTGCTTTACTTGCATTGATCACAACAACATAATCTCCACAATCAACATTTGGTGTAAATGTAGGTTTGTGTTTTCCTCTTAGTTTTGAAGCAACTTCTGTTATAATTCTACCGAAAATTTTTCCTTCAGCATCAATTACAATCCAGTCTTTTTTTACTTCAGCACTTGTTAAACTTTTAGTAAATTTCATCTTGTACTGTTCCCTTTTTTGAATTAAGTGTGGAATAGTACGCAAATTAACCTTATATATAACTTAAATTAAGTGTATTTAAAGTTTTTAGGAAAAGAAAAAATAATATGTTATTCAGTTGATATACTTTATAATATTGCATG
>CBETOJ010000275.1:0-2513 GCA_965537725.1 uncultured Campylobacterales bacterium
TGATCTATAAACCCATCAGTGGTTAGATAAAACTTCATCCCCTCTTCTACTTCTAAAACTGTTTCATCATATTCGTAATCAGATGGACATTTTTTATATCCTACAATTAAAGTCCAAATTGATCTCATGATGATTTTGAATATCTTTAAAATTAAAATACCATGCATTTTGTAGATTCTCTTTTTTAACTGTTTCTACAAAACCATTTTGTGTATAATAGTTTTTTGTTTTATCAGAGACTAAAAAAGTATTGAACATATTGTATTTATTTTTAATCACTTCTAAATATCGAATAATTTTTTGACTATTTTGTTCATCGTGCAAAAGCCAATCTTGCACAAAAGTATCATTTGCCATCATCGAAGAGACTAGATAAGGTTCGATGATCTGTTTTTGAATATCACTATAGATATTGTTGAGTGAAAGTGGTAACGATTGTGTTTTTAATTGTTTCTCCGCATTATCTAAAGAGACAAAATAGTTTAATGTTGAGATACACAGTGATAAGACTACTAATAAAAAGGAGATAAGTACTACGATCTTATATTTTGAGTGCATCTAGATACCTTTAAAAGTTATTATTATATATTTCTATTTGAAAGATCAAGTAGATCAGGGACTTTAAATATTTCCCCATAGAGTTTATAAGAAAACGTATCACAAATATAAAGTGTATAGGCTGAAACAATTGCATCTAAGCGATCTTCATACCTTTTTAAACTCTCCCCTTTAAGTTTATGAATATCTTCTATAAAATCTCCCTCTAAACTCTTCAATAAATATTGTTGTAGTATAGATAATTGCTCTTTAATAAATGCTGTATCTCGCCCTTTTTTCCTCTTATAAGGAAGTACTGTTCCATGAAAACAGTTCATAATAGTTGCATGGGGATATACTTCAAAGAGTGACTCTCCAAGTTTTTGTGGGATATTGTCAGATATAACTTCCCCTGCAATCACACCATTATTTTTTAAAAGAAGTGAGCGATTCACTGGATAGACTCCAAGTTTTTTAGAAGCAAAATCTTTTAAAAACTCTTTTTCTATTTCTCTATTGCCAGTTTCATTACTCACTTTTAATGGTGCATCTATTCCCACTTGCGCTTCTGGATATTGAGCAATAAAGTTGATAATATTTTCTAAACCTTGCATTGTATCACTATAAAGAACCTTATTTTCATCTAATAGTGATACTCCTGAGTAGTTATCTGGATTCCATGCAAGATCAATACCTATGTAAAGCATATATTTATTAGAGTACTTTTTAACTAATTTTATTCAAATAATCTATGATCGCTTTACCCATTTCATAAGATAAATTCACAGGTACTGCATTTCCTATTTGTTTATACTGCTGACTCATGGAACCAACAAACTCCCAATCATCAGGAAAGGTTTGTATTCTAGCATATTCTCTTACTTGAAATGGTCGTGTTTGTTCAGGGTGACATCTCTCCGTTTGCTTTTGAGCAGGAGCACAGGTGAGAGTTAAACATGGTTCATCCCAAGCTATTCGTCTTGCCATTCCTGTTTTTCCACCTCCAAGATAGAAGCTTTTTTGCATATATTCTTTTTGTATATCAAGAGGTAAATCTCTCCAATATCCACCTTGAGGAACCATATCTAAAACCTCTTTTTTTCTTTGTGGATATAGTTGTCCACTTGAACTTGGTACATCAGTAGAAAAAAGCTCACCTTTTTTTAAAGCATCTTTTAAAGTATATATTTTTTCATAAGGTACTGGATATTCAAACTCAATATCTTCTTTTTTTAAATCTTTTCTCACCCCTACTATAAAAAGCCTTTCCCTTTTTTGTGGCACATTATAATAGATCGCTTTTAATACTTCAGGTTTATATACATAATATCCCAACTCGTCAAGTACCTCGATCATACTTTGAAGAGTTTTTCCCCCATCATGACTCAAAAGCCCTTTTACATTTTCAGCAATAAATACTTTTGGTCCAATCTCTTTTATAGCTCTTGCATATTCAAAAAAAAGTGTCCCTCTTGTATCTTCAAAACCAAGTTTTTTCCCAGCATAACTAAAGGCTTGACAAGGAAAGCCTCCTGTAACTAGATCAACTTGATACTTATATGGTTGAAAATCGATCTTAGAAATATCCCCTTGTACTATCTTCCATTTTGGTCTATTTAATTTTAATGTTTCAACTGCATATTTATCTATTTCATTTAACAGAGTATGTTTAAAGCCAGCTTTTTCTAAACCTAAAGCAAGTCCACCTGCTCCTGCAAAAAGCTCTATACTTGTATATGTTTTTTTAGGAAGAATTTTTTCATGTTTATAGGGTTTCTTATACTTTTTAGTTTCCCATCATTATCCCATCTACGAAGAGTTTCTTTATTTACATCTAATATTTTTGCTGTTTCTTCCAAAGAATAAATAGCTTGTGTCATATACCCACCTTACACAACATTATATATGGTTATTATATCTTGCTTTTATTTATAAAGGTATTATAAGAGGTTTTTTTTAATTTTTTAGGTTTTATT
>CBETOJ010000276.1:0-2494 GCA_965537725.1 uncultured Campylobacterales bacterium
CTTAAATCTAAGCAAATAAAGGATAATTTGAATTATTTAAGTTGATTTATCGTTAGGTGTTTCGGGAATGTAGGATATATGATCAATGATCAAATTGTAGGTTTTGAACATGATCTACTCCAACTTATTTCCCAAAAGACTGGACTACAATTTCGAAAAACTATAGGGAAATGGACAACTATTTTTAATGCTTTTAAAAATAAAGAAGTGGATATGATCACAAGTATCTCTTATAAGCCTGAACGTACTTCTTTTACTGCTTATACACGTTCTTATTATGATTTTTGTACGTGATACTTTTGGTGAATATGAAGGTTTACAAAGTTTACAGGGAAAAAAATTGGTATCTTAAAAGATGTATTTTATAGTAAAGACCTTGAAGATATGAACACTATGAACCTTGTAATATTTGACACCTATGATGATCTTACCAATGCTTTAGTCTTTGGAAAAATCGATGCACTCGTTCAAAACCTCACAAATATTAATTATCTTATAAAAAAGAATGTATATACTAATCTAAAACTCGCTGGAGAACTCAAACTTTCAAATATTAATAGAGAAAATCTACGATTTGGAGTCCAACCAGAAAATCCACTTTTACTTTCTATCTTGCAAAAAGCTCTTGAGTCAATTTCAAAGGAGGAGAAAGAAAAACTAGTTAATAAATGGATAGGGAGTATCAAAGAGTTTGCAGGTGGTGGACATATTGAACTCAATGAAGATGATATCGCATATCTTGATACAAAAGTTATAAGATATTGTATCGATCCAAATTGGATGCCATTTGAAAGTTTGAATGAGGAAAAAAAACATAGAGGAATAAGTACTGATTACCTTTATCTTCTTAGTCAAATTGCTCCAATTGAGTTTAAATTTGTACCAACAAACTCTTGGAATGAATCTATAGAGTTTATCAAACAAAGAAAATGCGATATTCTTCCATTAGCAATGGAAACAAAATCAAGAAAAAAGTTTCTCAACTTTACAAAACATTATTTAAAAACCTCTTTAGTAATTGCTACACGACTTGATGTCCCTTTTATCGATGATCTTTCAGAGCTAGATGGGAAATCAGTAGGCATCCCTAAAAGATATGCGTACACTGAACTTTTAAAAGAAAAATATCCATCTTTAAATATAGTAGAAGTAGAAAATATTGATGATGGATTAGATAAAGTGAGTCAAGAAAAGATATTTGCATATATTGATACCCTTACAACTATAGGGGTATAAATTTCAAACAAAATATTATGGAGAACTAAAAATAGCTGGAAAAGTCATGGATAACTTAAAGTTAAGTATTGCTGTAAGAAATGATGATCCTACACTTTTTAATATTTTAAAAAACTATCGAAACTATACCTGCTAATCAACAAAGAGACATCTTAAACAAATGGATATCTATAAAGTATGAAAAAGGGATTGATTATGATCTTTGGAAAGTGACAGCTGCTTTTATTGTTTTACTTCTCCTTTTTGGATACTGGAACAGAAAAGTTACACATTCAAATAAGCTTTTAAAAGAAGCAAAAATAGAGATAGAAGAAAAAAACAAAGAACTCCAAAAACTTGCCATAACTGATAATCTCACAGATTTATACAATAGAAGAAAACTCGATGAACTTTTAGAAAGTGAAATTAATAGAAGTGAAAGATTTAATCATACTTTTGGGTTATCTATCCTGGATATTGATCACTTTAAAGCTGTAAATGATACCTATGGACATCAAATAGGAGATAAAGTTTTGATCGAAATAGCAAATATGTTAAAACATTATAGTAGAAAAACAGACTATCTAGGGAGATATGGTGAAGAAGAATTTATGATCATCTGTCCTGAATCAAAACTAGAGGGTGTACAAAACTTAATAGAATCAATTAGAAAACACATTGAAGCACATACCTTTACTAATATAGGACATAAAACTGCCAGCTTTGGAATCACTATGTATGAAAAAGGTGATGATTTAGAATCACTTGTAAAAAGAGCTGATAGTGCTCTGTATATGGCTAAAGATGGTGGACGAAATATGGTTATGGTAAAATAATACACACTTTAGATTTTTAGATAATCAAAAATTGAGTTTTCTCCTCACTTTTTAGATATACTTCCATCAATAAACTATCAGGACCAAATATAATGAACTTTAATGACCTAACTCCGCAAGAACAACTCCAACTACACCAAGAACTAATAGGATATGCAAATGGTATTGGAGGGATAAACCCTTTTTTACAAATGCTTGAAGATATAAGAGCCCAAAAGCCAAAACCTCTTTTAAATAAAACTGCGATCTTTCACTATAGTAATGGAAAAATATTATGGGGAAAATCAATCTTTAAAGATACCCTTGATACTCTTTATAATGCTATGGTAAAAGAGGAACGTGATGGAGATATGATTAAAGGATCAAGCCCAAAAGAGTATAAAAATGTTATGAATATGATGCGAACGCTAAAACCCATTACTGTAACCGTACAACCTAAAGAT
>CBETOJ010000277.1:0-2494 GCA_965537725.1 uncultured Campylobacterales bacterium
GAGTTGTAATTAAGTGTTACAAATGGTGACTGACACAGAATTTTTTACGCTCCCTATAAAAATACTAGACTAGTTTATCACTCTAACCTGAGAGACAAACTTATCCATCCCATAAGGATCTGATACGATAAAAGAGATATCTTTCTCACTTACGATCGCTTTTGCTTTTGATATCTCTAGAGTATCTTCCCCATTGAAATAGTCTTTATTGATATACTGGATAGTATAAGTTTTATCGTTTTGTATCTCCATTTCTTGAAGTTCAGTTTGTGTATGAGGTACAAAGTTTTTCATCTTAAGCCTCTTTATTATTTATAGAAAGCGCTAAAAATACCCAAGAGACAATAAATCCAGTCCCACCAATAGGAGTAACCGCTCCCATCCATTTGATCCCAAGAGTTGTAAGCATATATAAACTTCCACTAAAGATCACAGTACTTCCAAGCATGATATACCCCGCAAGGGCAACTTGTGAGTTTTTAGGGTTAAGATAGGCTAAAAATGCCACTACAAACATCCCTAGTGCATGATACACTTGATACTGAACTGCTGTATGATATACTTCCATCATATAAGGATCAAGAGACTCTTTTAAAGCATGAGCACCAAAGGCTCCAAGAGCTACACTTAAAGCCATCATAAAGCCACCAATCATGATAAAGTTTTTTACCGTTTTATTTTCCATTTGAGTTCCAATTTTATAAGTTTTATGTATTTTAACATTTAGAGATAAAATCTCCTTGCTTATTTGATAGATTTAAATAATATTGTCGTATAATTAAAACATGTCAAGCTTACAAGAGATACAAAATATATTAATCAAAAGACTTTCAAAACTTGACAACTAATATAAGAGTTTAGAAAAATGAGACTAAAAGAGAATATCGTTCAAATTATAGTAGAAAGTAGCCAGACAAGTTTTGGAACGGTAGATATCTATCTTTTTGGAAGTCGAACAGACGATAGTAAAAAAGGTGGAGATATAGATATAGCCATAGATATAGAACTATCACATGAAGAGTTTCGATCTAAAAAAGCAAAATTTATAGCCACTCTTCTAAGAAAAGGGTTTGATCTAAAAATAGATCTTGTGCCATATAATGCAAAAGACCCATTACTTCATAGCCAAATTAGAAAAAACAGTATTAAGCTCAACTAAATTAAAATTCATTTCCCTCAATAGCTCTATAATCTAGTGCAATAACTTCTTGGTCTTCTACACTATAAGTGATATCAATAGGGCGACAACACACGTCACAGTCATCTATAATATTAGTAAATCCCTCAATTCCTGTATCTAAAAGGATAGAGATAGACTGCCTACAATATGGACAGATGATATATTTTTCTTCCATTACTCTTTTCCAAAATAGTTTTCTATAATATTTGATGAGGTGATAGACTTATCAACTCTCACTTCATAGGCTTCTAAAGAAGTGATAAGCATATTTTTATTTTTCACCTTATATATCTCTAGTAGATCATTAAAAAGCCGCCCTTTTGTATCTAAGATAAATACTTCATAACTGTTCAAAGAGAACCAAATAGCTCCTATCTCAAATTCAGAGTCGATTTGGTACTTGCTGAGTTTGAAAAAGTCTTTTTCATAACTATCTATAAAACGAAGCTCAGAAGCTTTAAAAGTTTGCTTGATAAGCAGATCAAAAGCACTCCCTGCACTTACTCTCCACTCATGCTGAGGACGTAATCGTATCACTTCAATATAGAGTGATCCTAGGGATCTATTTTCACCATCAATTGAATATGTCTCTTGTACACTAGGATCATAAAGCGTTTGAACTTTTACACTATCAAAAGAGAGAGTAAAATACTTTTCATCCTCTGTATCGAGTAAGAGTTGAAGTGTATTTGTATCTTTGTCTAGTTCGACTCTTTTTCTTGAAGCTTTTTTTAATGTGTTTACTATGTTGTTTAGGAAGCCCATTTAGTTTATCCTTTTATCCAATTGGTCTTGCTGTTGTGCAGTCGACACTCTTTTAAGTTTTTCAATTTTACATTCTTGTAAAATATCTTCTAAGTAGAGTGTCCACTCTCTTTGTGTACTAAACATAAATAATATCTTTTTGTATATAAGGTTTTAAAGATTTTTTTATAGTAGCTTCTCTTACAAGATCTACTTTTGAATGTAAATTTTCTTCTAAGTGTTTATTAAGTTGCAAGTATTTAAATAGTGAAAGTTTCGAATCATCTTCTATCTCATAGATGATATCAATATCACTTTCTGTACTAGCTTCATCTCTTGAATAAGAACCAAATAAGCCAATTTTTGAAATACCATAATTATCTTGTAGTACATTTTTTTGATTGCTTAAATATTCTAAAATTTGAGATTTATTTGTCATTTTATCCTCTACAATATTATAATTTATCTAATATATCTAAACCTTTTTCAATATTCCCTTTGTTAGCACGTGCTTTAAATCTATTTTGAGTATCAAAGTTAGCTAACGCTATGGTTGAGAGTTCATCTAAA
>CBETOJ010000278.1:0-2483 GCA_965537725.1 uncultured Campylobacterales bacterium
TAAGTAAAGGAAATAATTGGATTATATAGGTATAAAAAAAGATGATCAAATTTTTGATTGTCAAAGTGTTGAAGCACTAAATTTAGAAGTGCAAGAAAATGAAAAGATCTATGCAGATGACTCACCAGAAGCTTTAGAGATATTAAGACATTCTACAGCTCATCTTATGGCACAAGCTATCAAAGAACTTTATCCTGAGGCACAATTTTTTGTAGGTCCTGTTGTTAATGAAGGGTTTTATTACGATTTTAAATTAGAACATCAATTAAGTGATGATGATCTTCCAGCGATTGAAAAAAAGATGAAAGATCTTGCTGGGAAGAAGTTCAAAATTGAAAGAAAAGAATACCCAAGGGCTGAGTTAGAGGTAAAATTTGCTAATGATCCATTAAAAGAGATGGTATTAGGAAATATTAAAGATGATACTTTAACAACTTACACCCAAGGTGATTTTGAAGATCTTTGTCGTGGTCCACATGTACCAAATACAAAAATGGTTCGTAATTTTAAACTTATTAGAGTTGCAGGAGCTTATTTAGGTGGAGATGAAGAGAATGAGATGATCACAAGAGTGTATGGAATTTCATTTTTTGATAAACAAACATTAAAAGATTATATCACCCAATTAGAAGAAGCTAAAAAAAGAGACCATAGAAAACTAGGAACAGAACTAAAGCTTTTTACATTTAGTGAAGATGTTGGAGCAGGGCTTCCTTTATGGCTTCCAAATGGTGCAAGACTTCGAGGAAAACTAGAACAGCTTTTATATAAAGCGCATAGAAGAAGAGGGTATCAACCAGTTAGAGGACCTGAACTTTTAAAAGCAGAAGCTTGGGTAAAATCTGGACACTATGCAAACTATAAAGAAAATATGTATTTTACAGAAATTGATGGTATGGAATATGGTATCAAACCTATGAACTGTGTAGGACATATTGAGATCTTTAAAAATGATCTAGTATCTTATAAAGACTTACCATTGAAATTTTTTGAATATGGTGTTGTTCATAGACATGAGATGAGTGGGGTAATGCATGGATTATTTAGAGTAAGAGAGTTTACTCAAGATGATGCACATATTTTCTGTATGCCTTCGCAAGTAAAAGATGTAATTATGGAGGTTCTTGAATTTGTAGAATCTTTAATGAAACATTTTGAGTTTGAATATGAGATGGAAGTATCTACAAAACCTAAAAAAGCTATCGGAAGTGATGAATTTTGGGAAGCTACTACAAAAGGGATTATGGATGCACTTGATGAGCAAGGGTATCAGTATGGTATTGATGAAGGTGGTGGAGCATTTTATGGTCCAAAGATCGATATTAAGATCCTTGATGCTATTGGAAGAAAATGGCAGTGTGGTACTATCCAAGTGGATATGAACTTACCAGAGAGATTTGATATTAATTATACTACAAGTGATGATACAAAAGAGCGACCTGTAATGATTCATAGAGCGATCTTAGGAAGTTTTGAGAGATTTATAGGAATCTTAACTGAGCATTTTGCAGGAGAATTTCCACTAAGCATCGCTCCAACAGGAGTAGTAATAGTTCCAATTGCTGAACCTCATTTAGAGTATGCAAAAGAGCTTCAAGGTGAGCTTCAAATGTTAGATATTGATAGTGAAATATCTAGTAAAAATGAGTCTTTAAATAAACGAATTAGAACTGCTGAAAAACAAAGAGTACCAATGATCGTAGTAGTCGGAGATTCTGAAGTAGAAGAGAAAAAAGTGGCTTTACGAGATAGAAGAAAAAGAGAAAGAAGTGAACTTTCAAAAGAGGAATTTTTAAATATGATAAAAGAAAAAACGACAGAGGATATGATTTGAGTTATAAAAACAAAAAAGATGATGATGTTTTAATGAATGAAGATATAAGGTTTTCAGAAGTCAGATGTAGTTCTGATGATGGGGAAAGTTATGGAATTATGAGTTCTCGTGAAGCATTAGCAATGGCTGAAGAAGCGGGACTTGACCTTGTATGTATCGCACCAAATGCAAAGCCTCCTGTTGTGAAGATCATGGATTATGGAAAGTTCAAATACCAACAAGAGAAAAAACAAAAAGAAGCAAAGAAAAAGCAAAAGATTATTGTAATAAAAGAGATTAAACTTTCAGTAAAAATTGCTCAAAATGATATTGACTATAAAGTGAAACATGCAAGAGAGTTCTTAGAAAAAGGAAATCACGTCAAATTTAGAGTATTTTTAAAAGGGCGTGAGATGGCTCATCCTGAAGCTGGAGCGGAAGTATTAGCAAGAATTTGGCCTATGGTTGAAGATATAGCAATACAGGAGTCTCCTCCAAAATTTGAAGGAAGATATGTAAATATGTTGGTAGTTCCTTCAAAAAAATAGATTTATTTAAAAATACTTAAAGAATATTTCTGATATAATCCACGACTTAGTTTTAAGTTGTGGATTTTTTATTTTAAACAACTTAAAAATTTTTAAAAAGGAGTTAACAATGCCAAAGATGA
>CBETOJ010000279.1:0-2483 GCA_965537725.1 uncultured Campylobacterales bacterium
TGTTGCTTGGACTGAACTTTCAATGAGATGAAAAGTATTACTAATATTTTCATCAAGTTTGTCATACTCTTGCAAGGTTTTTGAAGAAGCAGTTGCTCCAACTTGTGTTTTTTGTTGTAATTCATCCATCAATGCTCCAATTGTATTTGCCGCTTCTGCTGATCTTGAAGCAAGGTTTCGCACTTCTTGTGCTACTACCGCAAACCCTTTTCCAGCTTCTCCTGCTGTGGCTGCTTCAACAGCTGCATTTAAAGATAAGATATTTGTCTGAAAAGCTATTTGAGAGATCACAGAGATCGCTTCAGTCACTTTTGAAGTAGTCTCTTCAATAGTAGACATAGAATCATTTGTTTGACGGATCAATTCCATACTATTTTTAGAACTATCTCTTAGATATTTTGCATAGTTTTCCATCTCATTATTTGTACTAGTATTTTGAGTAGTATGGATATTTAACTGCTCAACTGTATGAAGTGAGCTATTCACCTCATCTATCTGCCTTTTACTTGCATTTGAAAGTTTTTTTGTATTTTCTCTTAATGAATTTGATTCTTCTAAAAGTTCGTTTCCATACTCATAACTATTTTTTACCCTTTGGACAATACCCTCTTGAAGGTTATTAATCACTACTAAAAGCTCTCGTAATTTTCTTCCACGAAAATATTCAAGATCTATTTTATTGGTAAAGTTTTGTTCTGTGTATTGGTTGAGAATCTCAAAAGTTTTATTTAATGAGGCATCTAACTTTTCTGCCATAGTATTGACTGTTTTAGCGATATAATTTATTTTGTGATCAGTTGAAATTTTTGTGATTCGATCACTAGTAAACCCATCAGAAACCTTTTCACATACCAGCATAAGTTCACCAAACACCTGCATATCTTTATCTCTTTGATCTTGAATCTTCTTAGAAAGCTCTATGATCTTATCTTCGATTCTTTTAAAATTCTCTTTTTTTGTTTGTTTTTCTACAACAAACTCTCCGTTTTGATCAGTTATATACTCTTCTAATAAATCAATGGTATGTAAAATACTCTCAATATCATGCTTGTTAGTAAACATTATCTTTCCTAGTGTAAAGTTTTATAAAGAGCTTCCGCTTCTTGTACTTCTTTCTCTTTTGGTTTGGTTCTAACAGAGATAAAACGATTTTTACCTCCATCATTCACACTATAAACATAAGCTTTTACCCAGTAACAATCACCATTTTTTGCTTTGTTTTTGACAATACCTCTCCACTCTTGTCCACTTTTGATCGTATCCCACAAACCTTTAAATGCAACTTTTGGCATATCAGCATGTCTTACAATGTTATGAGGCTTTCCTATTAATTCCTCTTTTGTATACCTACAAACCTTGCAAAAGTCATCATTTGCATAGATAATATTTCCCTTTTCATCTGTTTCAGAAACTATCATTGCAGAGTTTTCAAGTTTGATCTCTTTTCCCATAAACTATTCCTTTTAACGTAAGAATAGATTGTACCATAAAAAAAGTTTCTCTTTAGTTACTTTTGTCTTATAAAATATTTTTTAGGGTATTCAAACTCTAACATCTCACAATTTTGAGGAGTTATTTTTTCCCATTCATCACACTCAAATGAGAATTTTACAATCCCACATGTGGGAATATTTTCATCAAAATCACAAAACTCTTCCATAAAAATATTTAAAATAGGATTGTGTCCAAATATAAAAGCACTTTCATTAGCATTATCTATCTCTTTTATAAGACGTAATAAAATAACAAAATTAAACTCATAAATCCTCTCATCAAAAATGATCTCTTTTTCAAAACCAAGCTTCTGCGCTATAATTGTCGCAGTCTCTTTTGCTCTTTTTGCTGGGCTTGAGATGATAATATCTGGCATAATCTCATTATCTTTTAACATCTCTCCCATAAATGGTGCATCACGTTTTCCTCTTTTGTTTAAAGGTCTATCAAAATCATCAAGAGTTAGATCTTTCCAACTAGATTTCGCATGACGAATTAAATATAATGTTTTCATTTTATATACTGCTCCACCAGTCTTGTAAGATTGGATGCATCTAAAACTCCACTTACTCTTTGTACTTCTACTCCATTTTTAAAAACGATCAAAGTTGGAATACTTCTTATCCCAAATCTTGCTCCAAGATTTTGCTGTGCTTCAGTGTCTACTTTTGTAAATAGCATCTTTAAAGGATAATTTTTCGAAGCCTCTTTAAATACAGGCCCCATCATTTTACATGGACCACACCAAGGTGCCCAAAAATCTACAATCACTGGGATCTCACTATTAACGATCACTTCATCAAAAGTGCTCTCTTTGAGATCTATAAGATTATTTTCCAATAAAGAGTTTTTGCACTTTCCACAATTTGCTTTTGAATAACTCTCTTTTTTTGGAACATTATTCACACTCAAACATGATGGACATACGATCTTCATATTTACTCCTACTAATAAATTTTGTATAATTACAAGTAAAGAGATAAGTAAGA
>CBETOJ010000280.1:0-2442 GCA_965537725.1 uncultured Campylobacterales bacterium
CTTCTATTGAAGTTTATTGCTGCACATGCCTGACGAACACTTAATTTATGTTCAGTATGTATAAATAGGTTACTGAGTCTCTCTTGTCCTCAGGCTTTAAAGCTTTTTTTCTATTAAATGGAACTATTGTAGTTTTTACACTCTATCTTTTTATATAAAAGAGTCTATATATTTATCAAGAGTATATTTCATATCCTCATCAAGATCAGCCATATTTGATCGCATCCATTGAAGATACCCTATATCCTCTTTTGCTACTGCTGCTATCTCTTGCCCTTTATATTTTCCAAATCGAAATTTACTAATAAGAACTGGGGTTTGAGTAAGCTCCGCTAATTTTTCTAAAGGATCATAATCGGGATAGGTACTTGTACATTTTTTAACAAGCTCTCGCAAAAATAACTTCATCACTAAGACATCACCTATAGCATCATGGGCTTTTATTGTGATCCCAAGACTCTCTGCCTCTTGTGCTTCTGTTTGATACAGATTTAGAGCATATCTTAGATATTGTAATCTATGATATGGAAGCTCAGAATAAAGATGCTTGGCACATCTTAGAGTATCGATAGTAGTATAATGATTTTCAAACCCCTCTTTTACAAGCATCCCCATATCAAAGTTTATATTATGAGCGATTAGATAATTACTAGGATCATTAAGCTCCAATAGTTTTTTATAAAACTGTGTCTCGATACAAAGCCCTTTATCCTCTATCATATTAGGAGTAATATTATGCACTTCCATTGCTTCAAGTTTTATATCAATATCTGGATTACAAAACTCATCATATACTTCTATATCACTTTTATTGTGGATAACCATTCCGCCTACTTGAATGATTCTATCTTCAGCTGCATTTCCTGTTGTCTCTGTATCAAATAAAATATATTTCGCCATTTTCTCCCTTTTTAAAAAATATCTGGAATATCCACATCCATAGGAGCAGGAGCTTCATTTGGCTTAGGAGGCTCTGGAATATCCACATTGGTTTCTTTAGTTGTATCAACTGACTCAAAAGTGGTCACCACTGGAGGCTGACCAAAAGGTGATTCTTTATCCACAAACTTCGTAAGCTCTTTATGAAAGTCAAGCTTCACTGTTCCAGTTGATCCATTTCTTTGTTTTCCTATGATGATCTCAGCTTCCTCTACAGGCTTATTGATAAACGCACTCTTATAAGGAGGATCATCTCCCCTATCAATTGATTCTTTCTCTTTTCTTTGCTCATTTCTTTCTTTATAGATATCATCACGATATACAAACATAATAATATCCGCATCTTGCTCGATCGCCCCAGATTCCCTGATATCACTAAGCATCGGTCTCTTATCAGGACGACCTTCAAGTCCCCTATTAAGCTGAGAAAGTGCTACGATTGGGATATCCATCTCACGTGCAAGAAGTTTTAATCCCCTACTAATCTCATCAACCACAAGTCTTCTATCTGTTCCACCAGTTCCTGACATAAGTTGGAGATAATCCACGATAATGATTTTTACATTATTATCTTTATTTTGCGCTATTTTTCTTGCCCTAGCACGTAGTTGATTAATATTTACACTTCCTGTATCATCTACAAAAAGTTTTTTATCTTGGAGACCATCAAAAGCTTTTTCCACTTTTTTTGCTTGGTCTGGATCAAGCTCCCCTTTTCTTACATTTTGTAAAGGAACTCCACTTTTTGCACTTACTAACCTTATCATCAATTGCGTCTCAGGCATCTCTAGTGAGAAGAAAATCACACCAGCACCACTTTCAAGGTTTTTCAATGTTGTATTTAAAACAATAGAAGTTTTTCCCATCGCTGGACGCGCTGCAATAATAACTAGATCACCTCCATTAAATCCTGTGGTTTTTCTATCAAGTGCTTCAAATCCAGTAGTTTGTCCTGTAAGATAACTATTTCCTCTCTCAGACATTTTTTTAATATGCTCTTTTGTCACTTGGATAATAGATGGCATATCTTTTAGCTCACTACTTGCACTATCAGTTGAAATCGCATAAAGTTCATTTTGTACTTTATCCACTGCATCTTGAGCAGAGATAGCATCTTCTGAAGTGATCTTTTTAATATGTGTAGCTAATGTAGCAAGTTCCCTTTTAACTGAACTATCTTTTATCTCTTTGACATAAGACATAATATTAGCAATAGGATTAGCTGAGAGGATCTCAACAAGAACAGAATCACTTACTTCTTTTGGATCAAGTCTTTTTCTTATAAAGTCTTCATCAATAGGGATATCTTCATAATTCAATTTTTCCATCACATCAAATACTTTTTGATGGGCAGGAAGATAGAAATCACTTGGTTTTAAAACCCCAAGGATATCTTCTATAATCTCATGGTCAAAAAGGATTGAGCTTAAAACTGCTCTTTCGATATTTAGTGCGTAGATATTATCCATAGAATCTTTTGGATCCCTTTATTTTAAGTTAAAA
>CBETOJ010000281.1:0-2433 GCA_965537725.1 uncultured Campylobacterales bacterium
CTCCTCCATTAAAGAAAAATGTCACATGGGCATACTTTTCAGTCTCTGCTGTATGTAATTGTGTAAGACCTGCAAGTGAGACGATCTCACTTAAAGTGTTTGTTGGAGTCTCTTTTGGAAATAACACTGGTAGAGGTAAGTTTTTATCATACTGTGTCATTGTGGTAAGATTTAGTTTTTTATCAGTTGTCTCAAATTCATTAAAATCATCTTTTGCCATAGAACTACTAAGCTCTCTTGCTCTATCACTTCTAAAGTTTGCAAAAATCACCCCATCATTCTCTTCCATTCCAGAGTAGTTAAAACTGAGAGGTTCAATAAATTCATCATATATCTCTTGTTTGTATTGTGAATCTATATATTCATTTATAGATACGCTTGCTTGTGTTTTTCCAAAAACTATTTGATCATATGCTTTTTGGATTCTATCCCAGTTATTATCTCTATCCATAGCATAATATCTTCCACCAATTGTAGCGATTTGAATGGAATCATTACAGATCTCTTGTATCTTTTTTGTATAATTCTTTGCACTATCAGGTGCCACATCTCTACCATCTGTAATAAGGTGTAGATAGACTTTTTTCCCCTTATCAGCTGAAATTTTTGCTAAAGCGATAAGATGATCTATATGTGAATGTACCCCACCATCACTTAAAAGTCCAATGATATGGATATTATTTGAATTTTCAATAGTTTGTTGTAAAATACTATTCTCTTTTAAAGTATCCTCTTTAATGGCGATATTTACTTTCACTAAGTCTTGATATAAAACACGACCAGCTCCAATACTCATATGTCCAACTTCACTATTTCCCATTTGTCCATCAGGAAGTCCAACATGCTCCCCATAAGTATGGATCAAACTATGTGGTACTTCTTTAAAAAGTTTTTCATAGGTAGGTTTATTGGCATTGCAAAATGCGTTAAAATCACAAGAGTCGTTGTGTCCTATTCCATCTGTTATAATTAAAATTGTTTTATTTATGTTTTTCATATTCTTTTATAACCTTTATATAATCTTTTAGATATAATTCACACTTTCTTATAATGGTAACACATTACATCTTAATCTTATAAAAGGTTTCAACTTTGTTTTATTGGTTTTATAGTTATTTAAATATTAATATTTTTCAATATATTTCAATTCGTGCTGGACTTGGTTTTTTTATCGCTTTTTTTCTTACACTTTTTCTAATGCCAAAATTTATTCGCTGGGCAAGTGAAAAGAAAAAAAGCCAACCTATCTATGAACATGCTCCTGAGTCTCATCAGGTAAAATGTGGTACTCCTACTATGGGTGGAGTGGTCTTTGTATTTACAACTTTAATAGCATCTTTATTTGCAGTTAAACTTGATAACCCTTATGTATTAGGGGGGATGTTTATTATTGCAGCTTTTAGTTTTATTGGTATTAAAGATGATCTTGCAAAGATCACAAATAATAAAAATGATGCGGGGTTATCTGCAAGGCAGAAACTTTTCTTTCAAGGTTTCTTTGCCTTTTTAGCAGTTTTATTTCTCTTCTTTGCAGATCATACCACCACTTTGTATATCCCTTTTTATAAATATCCCCTTTTTGATATGGGATTATTTGCAGCTGCCTTTTGGGTACTTATAATGGTAGCAACTTCAAATGCTGTAAATTTAACTGATGGTTTAGATGGTTTAGCTGTTGTGCCATCTATTGTTTCATTTTTTACACTTTCAACCATTGTATATATTACTGGGCATGTTGTGATTAGTAATTATTTACTTCTTCCAAATATTCAACTTGTAGGGGAGCTCTCAATTGTAGGAGCTAGTTTTGCAGGAGCCCTCATCGCTTTTCTTTGGTATAACTCCCACCCTGCACAAGTTTTTATGGGTGATAGTGGAAGTTTAGCTATTGGTGGTTTTATGGGATATATGGCAGTAGTTGGAAAAAGTGAGATTTTACTTTTAGCGATAGGATTTTTATTTGTGATGGAAACAGTATCTGTGATCTTACAGGTGGGATCATTTAGACTGCGTCAAAAAAGGGTGTTTTTAATGGCTCCTATTCATCATCACTTTGAACAATTAGGCTGGCATGAGAATAAGGTGATCATCCGCTTTTGGATCATCGCTTTTATGTCTAATCTTATTGCTATTCTTACTCTAAAGATTCGTTAATAATATGAGAATACTTGGAAAGGGAAAAACTGCACAAGCAGTTCATAAACTTTATCCACAAGCACAAATGTTTGCTGATGCAGATAAAGATATTTATGATTGTAACTCTACTGAACAAACTATTGTAAGCCCTGGAATACCACCGCATAATTATCTTGTAATTAATACTAAAAACAAAGAAAGCGATTATGACCTCTTTTTAAATCAAGATGATTTTACCATTTGGATTAGCGGAACTAATGGAAAAACAACCACTACGGGGATGATATACCATCTATT
>CBETOJ010000282.1:0-2419 GCA_965537725.1 uncultured Campylobacterales bacterium
ATAATTGCTAAATATTCATATCAAAATGGAAAAGAGGTTCCAGAAAATCAGGATGATGTGGATCAAGACGTGATCTCTTTTGCACTCAATTTTAAATTTTAGGAGGAAATAATGATAAAAAAACTTATAGGATTATCTATACTTTTTAGTATAAACTTTTTATATGCAAATGTAAATGCAGTGGTGAGTATCTTACCTCAAAAAACATTTGTAGAAGCAATTGGTGGGGATAAAGTAAATGTAGCATTAATGGTAAAGCCAGGAAACTCACCTCATACCTATGAGCCAAAACCATCTCAAATGAAAGATATCGCAAAAGCTGATATCTATTTTGCTATTGATGTTGAGTTTGAGCATACATGGATACCTAAATTTGCTGATCAAAATAAGAAAATGGATATCATCGATTTAGCAGATGGAATTAAAAAACTTCCTATGGGTGAACACTCACACGAAGAGCATGGGAAAGAGGATGACCATGATGATCATGGTCATGAAAAACACGAAGATGCGCACGAAGAACATAAAGATCATGATGAACATGCAGACGAGTCACTTGATCCTCATGTTTGGACAAGCCCATCAAATGTCAAAATGATCGCAAAAAATATCTATAAGGCACTTATCACTTATGATAAACAAAATAAAGCCTACTATACTGCAAACTATGAAAAGTTTTTAGCAACAATCAAAAGAACAGATAGAGAGATCAAAACCATATTATTAGATGTAGAAACTGGGAGTAAATTTATGGTATTTCACCCATCTTGGGGATACTTTGCAAGAGATTATGGACTAGTTCAACTTGCAATTGAAGCAGGTGGGAAAAACCCTAAACCAAAACAAGTAATGCACCTAATCGAAGAAGCAAAAGAAGAAGGTGTAAAAGCAGTATTTACAGCACCTGAGTTTAGTGAAAAGGTTGCAAAGCAGATTGCTAAAGAGGTAGGAGTACCAGTTATAAAAGTAAGTCCTCTTAATCCTAAATGGTCACAAAACCTTAAAAATCTAGCAAAGGCTATTGCAAACAAATAGCCAAAGCTTTTTTCATCATTGAAGAGAGAGGAGCTTGATCTATAGAGTCAAGCGCTAACCACTCCACCGTTTCTTCTAACTCCTCTACATTATAAAGATTCACTGTGATTCGATATTTTGTATAGGAGTGTTTAAAACTTCCTATAAAATTCTCTTCTATTGGATCTACGCAAGGTAACTCATACATTCCATGATAAAGTTTTGAAGATGATTTTTGAACAGCTATAAGATTATCTTTTTTTAATACTCCATAAAAAAGCTCTAAAGCTTCATATTTTGTTTTTTTTGTTTGGGTATAAAGAGTAGGTTCATCTTTTCCAAGGCAAGCTTTTCCTAAAGGACATTCATCACATTTTGGATTTGCTGGAGTACAAATAAGTGAACCTAGATCCATCAAAGCAAGATTGTGATGAGTTGGATCTTTTACATTTAAAAACTTATCCGCATACTCCCATACAATTTTGTCTTTTACTTGCAAAAGTGCGAAAAATCGTTTTAATACTCTTGCAATATTCGTATCTACTACACTTATATTTTGCTTTAGTGCAAAACTGCAAATAGCACTTGCCGTATATTTTCCAATACCTGGGAGTTTTTCAAGCTCTTTTGCACTTTTTGGAAGTCCTTTATCAGCTGTTAAAATAGCTGTTTTATGCAGATTTCTAGCTCGACTATAATACCCTAATCCACTCCAATTAGAAATCACCTCATCTATATCAGCACTTGATAGTGCTTTTATTGTAGGGTATTGTTCTAAAAAATTAGGATAAAAATGCTCTTTTACTCTACTTACTTGAGTTTGTTGAAGCATAATCTCACTTACATACACATGGTATACATTATCAGTGTTTCGCCAAGGAAGCGCATGTCGACCTTGTATCTTATACCATTTTAAAAGAGATTGATGAATTTTTTTATTCATATTGTATAAGTTTTGTCCTTTTTGTATCTAGGAGTTTTTTATTAAACAAATGATATTGTATGAAATACACATCTTTTTTATCCAATGCCGAAGTATCTTTTATCAGCTCTTGTCTATCCTCTTCATTTAAATCTCTTTTGAGAGTTTGACCAGCATCTATATAGTTTTTATCAAGCACTTTTCTCTCATCTGCACCTAAAAAAAGAGTACATAGTCCAATCAATAAAAATGATATAAGTATCTTATTTTTTACCATAATATTCTCCCTCTCATTTTAGTTTATCTTAGCATATAAAACTTTATTCAAAGAAAAAAACACCTTTTATATTATGATAAGATATTTGGACTAAAAGCCTTTGTACCTACTCTTACAACCTGCCCTATTTCAAGGTGCTCACACTCCTCTTCACTCACTACGATCTCAACTAATTGCTGACCAATTGAAACAATTGCTATACGGAT
>CBETOJ010000283.1:0-2414 GCA_965537725.1 uncultured Campylobacterales bacterium
AGTTTGAACCCAAAAAGTTTCAAGCTCTGACATTTTATCTCTCTCTTCACCTACAAATTCCATATGTGCAACTTGTCTATAGCTTGTTCCCCGAATATCCATTGTTAACTCCTACTAAAGTTATTTATTTAGAAGTATAACTTTTGATTATAAAATGATTAAAAGGTTAAGAGCTTAGAAGAGTAGTTTAATCAAAATTTAAACTCATTCAATACAAGATAATTATAACAGCTAATTATAAGTGACAATTAATAAAATATGTACTAAAATATGTACATATTTTTGTTAAGGATACTTTAATGCAAACACAAACTTTCTCAAATACTAGACAACATTTATCCCAAACGATGGATAAAGTAGTTGATAATCATACTCCTGTAACAATCACACGACAAAATAAAGAAGCTGTGGTAATGATCTCTTTAGAAGATTATAGATCAATGGAAGAGACAGCATATCTTATGCAAAGTATGAATAATGCACAAAGATTAAATAATGCTATAGCCGAATTAGAGGCTGGACAAGGCAAGCAAAGAAAACTTATAGAAGAATGAAGATAGTTTTTGCAGAACAAGCTTGGGAAGATTATCTTTATTGGCAAAACCATGATAAAAAAGTATTAAAGAAAATAAATACCCTTATCAAAGAGCTCAAAAGAGATTCTTTTATGGGTATTGGAGAATCTGAGCCTTTGAAGTATAATTGGAGTGGATATTGGTCTAGACGAATCACTTTAGAACACAGGTTAGTTTATAAAGTGACTAAAGATAGTATTTTAATAGCTCAGTGTAGATATCATTATTAAATATTTATAGACTAACGAAAATGGTTGTATTACTAGCTAAAATAGTAATTACTTGACCCTTACAGAGTTAGACTATTTTTCAATTATTAGAAATATCCTGATTGGTATTTGTAAATTCTCTAATTTTAAACAATAATAGCAGTGATCCTTTTTGTAAGAGGGTCACTGCTTTTTATTTGTAGTTTTACTTTTAAAAATAGCTTTTCACCACTATAGTTTTCTATATCGATTCTAGCTCCCATATACTTTTCATCAATAAGTTTTGCAATGCAGTTTTCCATATCTACGATTCGCCCTTCAAAGGTTTTCCCAATCACTTTATCCAAAGCCCGTGCATATTTTCTATCTTCATAATCCCAAACAAGACTAGCAATCTCCCTCTCAGTAGTACTGATCTTTTCACATATCTCTTCAATATTTTTTGGAATGTGTCCACTTTTAAGTATCCTATGAAGTACAAGATCGGCATATCTTCGAATAGGGGAAGTAAAATGTGAGTAGTTAGCAAATCCAAGTCCAAAGTGACGTGACTTTATACTGCTATAGGTTGCTTGCTGTTGAGACTGGATAATAAGCTCATCCACTTCATTTTCAAGTCCTAAGTTCTCCGCACGTGACTGGATACTTTCTATGGTACTATGAAGATTGTTTTTAAGTCTTGCTTCAATTCCTAAGTCTCTTAGGTCATCAAAAAGCTTTTTGATTTTTGCAGTTGAGGGCTCTTCATGGACTCTAAAGATTCCAATACTTCCTAGTTTTTTAGCAGACTCTTGATTTGCTAGAAGCATACACTCCTCTACAAGTGAGTGTGATGGAGATGAACTTTCTACATGGATTGATTCTAGGTTTTCATTCTCATCTAAACCCATTCGTATTTCATCATTTCTAAAATCATATCCATTACTTAATCGTTTATTTCGAAATCTTGAAGTGATAGCATAGAGTTTTACATGAAGATCATTCCCATCATTTTTTTCTAAAACTTCATCGATATATTCATAGCTGTATTTATATTTTGATTCGATATTCGCTTCAAACACTTCTGAGCTAGTTACCTTTACCCCTTTTACATCAAGCTTCATTTTAAATACATATGCTGGGCGTACTTTATTTGGTACAAGGGAGCATAGATCAGTACTTAGACTAAATGGAAGCATAGGGAGTACTTTATGAGGTAAGTAGATAGAAAAAGATCGCTTTAATGCATCTTCATCAATCTTAGATCCTTCTTTTACATATGAGCTTACATCTGCTATTGCCACATAAAGTTCAGAAGTTTTTTCATCATAATAGATAGCATCATCATGATCTTTTGCACTTGCTGGATCTATAGTACAAAAATCTAAGTGAGTTAAATCAACTCGACCTTCAAGTTTTATAGGGGTAAAGTTTTCCTCTTTAAATCTATCAAGTCTATACAGCTCATTATATAAAAATAAAGAGATCTGCTCATCCACTTTTGGATCATTGATTGTTCCTAGTTTAGAAGCGATCTTTCCATTTTCAAAAAGTACTATATCTCCATCTTTATTATTTACTTGCTCACATTCAATTAATAAAGATTCTTTTAAAGAATAAAGATTTTTATCTTTCGCATAACATAAAATAG
>CBETOJ010000284.1:0-2383 GCA_965537725.1 uncultured Campylobacterales bacterium
GATAAAATGATACAATAATATTTAAAAAATAAAAAAGGAATGTTTATGAGAAAAACAAAAATAGTAGTAACCCTAGGCCCTGCCACTGATAGTCTTCAATCGATTGAAAAATTAATCAAAAAAGGGGTGAATGTTTTTAGATTGAATTTTTCCCACGCAACTCATGATTATCATAAAGAGTTAATAGATAAAATTCGAACAGCTTCAAAAAATATAGGAAAAGAGGTAGCGATCCTTCAAGATATCGCTGGACCTAAGATTCGGATCTCCCATTTAGAACAACCGGTCGAGCTTAAAATTGGAGATGTATTAACGATCACAAAAGATACTGTAAATGAGAAAGAAAAAATTGTAAGTGTAAGTTATCCAACTATTGTAGATGATCTACAAGTTGGTGATCCTGTATATTTTTCTGATGGAACAATTCGAGCTAAAGTGATCAAAAAAGAGGATCATAAACTGTTTTGTGAGATTATAGTAGCTGGAACCTTACAGTCTAAAAAAGGGATGAATCTTCCAAAATCAAAACTTACTATTAAAGCGATCACAGAAAAAGATACAAAAGATCTTCTCTTTGGAGCACAACATGGAGTAGATCTTGTAGCACTCTCTTTTGTAGGAGATGCTGAGGATATTACACATGCACGATCTATCGTAACAAAAGAGGGCGCAAATCCTATGATCTTTGCAAAAATTGAAAAGCAAGAAGCGATCAAGAATATCAAAGGCATTCTGGCTGAAGCAGATGGAATCATGGTAGCACGTGGAGATATGGGAGTAGAACTTGGGCTTCAAAAAGTTCCACATGTACAAAAAGATATTATTAAAAAAGCAAATAAAATTGGAAAACCAACGATCACTGCAACGCAGATGTTAACTTCTATGATCAATTCACCTTACCCAACAAGAGCAGAGATCTCAGATATTGCTAATGCAGTTTTAGATGGAACAGATGCAGTTATGCTAAGTGATGAGACAACAATTGGAAAGCATCCATTAGAAGCAGTGGAAGTATTAAATGGTACTATTATGGAGACTGAAAAAGATTATCCATATTATCAGAATACTGATGGGGTATCGTATGAAGACTCAATCGCTGCAGCAGTGACAACTTTGGCTAAAAATACCAAACCTCATGCACTTATCTCTTTTACAAGAGGTGGAAGAAGTACTATCTCTATGGCAAAGTTTCGACCAAAAGAGAAAATACTTGTAAGTAGTTTTGATATCAATACACTTAGAAAACTTCAAGTAGTTTGGGGGATTGATTCTATTTATCTTTCAGATCAGTTAAATGATGCAGATGAGCTGATCAAAAGCTTTTTAAGCTCAGCTCTTGAAAAGAAACAAATAAGTTTAGATAAAAAATATGTATTAACTATTGGATCTCCTATTAATGTAAAACACTCAACGAATGATATTAGAATACTTGAACGTGAAAGTATGGAGTATATTTTAAATAAGTAAACATAGATATTCAGTATTCTCTTTCCTTTAATACACTTTCTTTTAGATATTGAAAGTGTATTAAATAAAGCAATTCCAAAAGAAAAATAAATTACAATGCACTATATAAAAGAGGTGAATAATGGCTAATATTTATGATGGAATGACACAAACTGCACAAAAAATTGTAAAAGATGAATTAAAAGTACAATGGACCTATAACTCAAATTCAATAGAGGGCAATACCATATCCTTGGGAGATACTGCTTTTATCATTGAGTATGGACTCACTGTAAAAGGAAAATCCGTACGAGAACACAATGAGGTCTTGGGTCATGCAAAAGCAATTGATATTATTTATAACTATTTAGAAAAAGATATTTTAACAAAGCAAGATATTTGTGATCTCCATACTGCTATACAAACAAATATAGTTGTAGATATAGAGTGTCCAATAGGTGAATATAAAGTTGTAGAAAATGGACGCTATATAAGAGTTGATGGGAAAAGAGAGTTTCAACCTTATCCACATCCTAATGATATAGAGCATCTTATGAAAATTTGGTTTGATGAGTTTGGAGATATAAAAGAAGATACTCTGAGTCTCAAAGAATGCATTAAAAAATATACTAGAAGTCACATAGGATTCACCTCTATTCATCCATTTTTTGATGGTAATGGAAGAGTTGGAAGGCTTTTAGCCAATATACCGATGCTTAAAAATGGCTATCTACCTATTATTATAAGTGTAGAAAATAGAGACGAATATATACAATTTTTATCTGAGTATAATCAAAAAGCAAAACTATTAGATAATAATTCTGCTGAGATAATAGAAGAGAATGAGTATTTTGAGAAATTATATAGTTTTTTTACTACAGAGTATAAGAATTCTCAAAAAATACTTGATGAAGTAAAAAGTAAATTGAAATGATGG
>CBETOJ010000285.1:0-2382 GCA_965537725.1 uncultured Campylobacterales bacterium
AAGAATTAACAAAGGAACAAAAAGAGTTTTTATTAAATAGTATTAGAGATGTTCCAGATTTTCCAAAGCCAGGGATTGTTTTTAAAGATATTACAACTTTGCTTAATAATAAAGAAGCATATAAACTTTTAATGGATCACTTAGAAGCAAAATATCAAGATATAGGGTTTGATTATATTGCTGGGATCGATTCTCGTGGCTTTATCTTTGGAGCAACATTAGCTGATAGATTAAATGTAGGGTTTGTGCCTATTAGAAAAAAAGGGAAACTTCCAAGTACAACTGTATGCGAAAAGTATGAGTTAGAGTACGGTTTTGATGAAGTAGAGATCCATCTTGATGCTTTTCATGAAACAAAAGGTGCAAAAGTACTGATAATAGACGATCTTATAGCAACTGGAGGAACAGCTGAAGCTGCTGCAAAATTAGTAAAAGCTACAAAAGCTGATCTTGTTGAGTGTTGTTTTTTACTTCACCTTACCTTTTTAGATGGAAAGAAAAAAGTTGAAAAAATCGCACCAGTGTATAGTGTATTAGATATATAAAAAAGGATTTAAATCATATGAGTTATTATATACCAAAACCAAGCAAATTTGATCCAAATGACAATGGTCATTTTGGAATCTTTGGTGGACGATATGTTCCAGAGACATTGATGCCTATATTATTAGAACTTGACGTTCAATATAAAAAGTTCCGTTTTGATAAAGAGTTTTGGAGTGAGGTGAATTATTATCTAAAAGAGTATGTGGGGCGTCCAAATCCACTCTATTATGCTAAAAATATCTCTGAAGAACTTGGAGCAAAGATCTATTTAAAAAGAGAAGATCTAAACCATACAGGAGCTCATAAAGTAAATAATGTAATTGCACAAGGGTTATTAGCTAAAAAACTTGGAAAAACAAAGGTGATTGCGGAGACAGGAGCAGGGCAACATGGGGTTGCAACTGCTACTATTGCAGCTCTTATGGGACTTGAATGTACTATTTTTATGGGTGCAAAAGATGTGGCTAGACAAGAGCTTAATGTATTTAGAATGAAACTTCTTGGTGCAAAAGTAATAGCAGTTGAGAGTGGAAGTAAAACACTCAAAGATGCTATGAATGATGCGATTCGATACTGGGTAACAAATGCAAGAGATACTTTTTACATCATAGGAACAGTTGCAGGGCCTCATCCATATCCTATGATGGTAAGAGATTTTCAAGCGATCATTGGATGGGAAGCAAGAGCTCAAATATTAGAGCTTGAAAACAGACTTCCAGATAAAGTAGTAGCGTGCATTGGTGGTGGATCAAATGCTATTGGTATCTTTTCACACTTTTTAGAAGATGAAAATGTTCGATGTGTGGGAATTGAAGCTGGAGGGCTTGGAATAGATACAGACAAACATGGATGCTCACTAGCAAAAGGAAGCCCTGGGGTTTTACACGGCCAATGTTCATATCTTCTTCAAGATAATGATGGACAAGTTTTAGAAGCTCACTCTATCTCAGCTGGACTTGATTATCCAGGGATTGGGCCAGAGCATTCTTATTTAAAAGATCTAGAAGCTGCAGAATATGATAATGCCACAGATGATGAAGCGATGGATGCGTTTGTATGGCTTAGTAGAAAAGAGGGGATTATCCCTGCTTTTGAAAGCTCACATGCTATTGCTTATTTAAAAAAGAATAAAGAGAAATTAAAAGATCAACTCATTGTTGTAAACCTTTCTGGTAGAGGGGATAAAGATATGGTTCAAGCTCAAAAGATATTAGAGCTTGATTGATCTAATATCTAATTGAGACATAAAAACTTATATCAAACTCCCCATCTTCACTTAAAAAGTGATTTTTTTTGTGAATGGCATAGGATGGTTTTGTAGTAGTTTCAAAATCACTAAAAGGCAGCCATTCATGATATACCCACTGGATCAGCTTTAAAACATCTCCATATACCCCTTGAATATCAAATCTTGCATAGGTTCCATCAGAAATTGTAAACTTTGGGAGTCTATTATCTTCTATTTTATCTATTTCATTAGTTTGGATACATGCAATATATTGACACTCTTCATGGGATGTAATACTTGGATTATCATGATAGAGACCTATTTGTTGATACTCTTTTATATGATTATTTAAAACCCAAGTATAGAGTTTCTGCCAAGATTGTTTCATACTTCTATTGTAGCCTTGGTGTCGTATATAAAAAGCTTCAATGGCAGGCATCTGTACGATTGTAGGTTCAAGGTTTGAAAAGTCTGCTTTTGAAAAAAGAGCAGGGTGTTCTGCTTGGGTGAGGATCTTTTTAGAAAACTCTTTATATCCACCATTTTTCCACTCTTTTGGGCTCATATGAAATCGCTCTTTAAATGCTCTTATAAAAGAAGAGTGTGAA
>CBETOJ010000286.1:0-2374 GCA_965537725.1 uncultured Campylobacterales bacterium
AGAAGATATAAAAACTTCGTTTGATCCATTTTATACTTCTACAACACTAAGTGAAGAAACAGATATAAATGTACTACATGAATTAAAAGACAATCTTGATGATTTAGGTGTATATGAGCAAAATGAAGTGGATGAGTTCTTTGAAAAATATTTTAAAGGTGTTGAAGCAAGTGAACTTTCACCAATAATTGACACAGCTGCTGCAAGATTTAATAGTGAACTAGAACTAGATGATGACGAAAAGCCTGATTATAAAATCAAAGCGAAGCAGTTTGTAAAAATATATGGACAAATGAGTTCTATTATGCCCTATGAAATAGTAGCTTGGGAAAAACTATTTTGGTTCTTAAAATTCTTAATACCAAAACTAATTATCAAAGATAAAGATAAAGATGCACTAGATGAACTTTTAAATTCTGTAGATTTATCAACTTATGGATTAGAAAGAGTAAAACTTGGAGCAAAAATAGGACTTGATGATAGTGACACAGAAGTAGACCCTCAAAACCCTAATCCTAGAGGTTCACATGGATCAGAAGAAGAAAGAGATCCTCTAGATGATATTATTAAAACATTTAACGAAAGATGGTTTCATGGTTGGGAAGCAACGCCAGAAGATCAAAGAGTTAAATTTATCCACTTAATGGACAAAGTAAAAACTCATGATGATTATAAATCTAAATATGCAGAGAATAAAGATGACCATACAAGAAGATTAGCTCTTGAAAAAATGGTTGCAGAAATTATGAATAAAGAGAGAAGAAAAGAGCTTGAACTTTATAAATTGTTTGCAGGAGATGAAGCATTTAGAGTTGGTATGTTGGATAGTTTTGAAAGAGCTTTGAATACAGCATCTATGTAAAAGATAAAAATATTGACATTTAGGCGATATTCGCCTATAATATGCAAAAAACTAAAAAGGTACTATTATGACACAACAACAAATTAGTAAACTATTAGATGTACCAGATAGGACACTTAGAGATTGGAAAAAGAGTAGGCAAAGGCTATATACTCTTTTAGAGTCATTAGAGTATGATGAAGCAAAAGAAAAAATAAATGCTGTTGATGTAGATGATGTAATAATATTTGACCCTAGAGCTTATTCTCATAACCTTTTTTGGCAAACAAATAAACAGAGTGAACAAAAAGTTTACTCTATCATCTCTAATTATCTATCAACCATGAATGAAAATGATATAAAAACTCTTAGTAATCAGTTTGGTAAAAATATGGTTAAGAGTGTGCTAGTAAGTAAATATAAAAATATGTATGCAAAAGGATACATATCTACAAATGGAATAGATATACCATTAGAGGGAACTTACAATCAAAATGAGATGTATAAACAACTACTAGGAATAATAAATGACTGTTAGTGTAAAACAAGCACTTGATAAAATTTGTAATGATAATATATTTAACGATGAGTTGTACTTCATAGGAGGTACAGCTCTAGCTTTTTATCTTAATCATAGAGTATCAGAGGATATTGATATTGTATCTTCAAAGGCTTTACCATATAAAAAAATTATTCCATCTATTACATCACTTGGAGCCGTAAAGCCACAAGATGAAAATGTGACAGCTCTTAGAATGGCCGGATTGTTTCCTGATGAGTATTTGATAAAATTTGTACTTGATAATGTAAAGTTAGAGTTCTTTCAAGCTAATAGACCTATTCAAAAAGAAATACTATCAACTGCTACATTTGTTAATTATGAAAATTCAAATTTAAAGATACTTGATATTAAATCAGTTGTAAAGCTAAAAATAGTTGCATTGATTATGAGAGATAAGTCAAGAGACTTATTTGACTTTGGAAGTATCTTAGATCATAAGGTACTAAGTAACAAAGAGATAGTTGATCTATTTTCTAAAATTAAAAATGATCTTAAAAGTGTAACAGATATTATCGATTTTATTAAGTCTAAAAAAGAACCTACAGATGATGAAGCTGTTTATCTTAGTGAGACGAATAGAATAGACTTGAGTTTTGAAGAGATTAAAAGTCAAGTGATTAGAAAGTTACTATAGGATGTGTGAATTATGAAACAACATGAAAAATATTTAGAAATACTAAAAAAGTTTGATGACTTTGTTACCATCAAAGAGTGGGCAATTAAATTTAATGAAATCTATCCACGTAATATTGAAGAAGACAATACTATAAAAATAAGAAAGATAGAAAAAACATTTAAAAAAGCTAGAGATAAAATATTTACATTTTTACTTTATCCAAATATTCCACCAGATAATAATGGAAGTGAAAGAGCTATTAGAAACCTAAAAGTTAAACTCAAGGTGTCGCAACAATTTAAATCCCCACAAGGTGCAAAAGAAGAGAAACGCGAAACTAACATTTAGTTAGTTT
>CBETOJ010000287.1:0-2372 GCA_965537725.1 uncultured Campylobacterales bacterium
TACAGATAAAACTTATTGATGATGGGATCATTCATGGAGATTTGTTTAGTGATAACTCCCTATTTTACCATAACAAAATATCTGCTATTATCGATTTTAGCGAGGCTTGCAATGGGGATTTTTATTTTGACCTTGCTGTTGTAGCGATAGACTGGTGTAAAAGTGATAAAGAGGTTAAAGTATTACTCAGGAGCTATCATTCAAAGATAGGTTTGAAAAAATTTAAAATCTATATGAAATATGCACTACTTTATTATGCCACAACTAGATATTTAGATAATAGAGACTATAATTCACTTTTAAAAAGGATCAAAAAACTATGATAAAAACGCTTACAGGAACAGTCGATTTTATAGAATTTTTACGAGGAAAGTCTGCTTCATTTTTACTAAGTATGTCAAATACGGCAACTGCTAATATCGTAGGGATCACCCAAGCGGGAATCCCAGGGCTTATCCACCTTACTCCTACACTTGATGCAGAGTTTGTTTGCACAGGAGAAGTACGAAGCTTGGAAAACATCGCTGAGACGCCAAAAGGAGTTCCAACCCCTGCTTTACTTACCCGTGCAGTACATACTTTAAAGCCTTTTACCAATATAGAGCTATTAGATCTTGGATTACAAGTGCAACCAAATATCAACTATGTCAAAAAACATAGTTTTAATATACTCCCAAGTGGAAGTATCAATATTGATGCCAATATCAATGCCATAGAGCTTTTTGAGCAAGCGGTAGAGTTTGGGCAAAACTTTGAATGTGACGATGATTATATCATCCTAGGTGAATCAGTTCCTAGTGGTACTACAACAGCATGTGCAACGGCTCTAGCTCTTGGATATGAGGCACAAGATATGTTTAGCAGCAGCTTTAAAGAGGTTCCAACCGATATAAGACAAGAAACTATTACAAAAGCTTTAAATAATGTGAACAAAAAGGATGATATATTTACTATCCTCTCTCGTGTAAGCGATAATATGCTTATCTTTAATGCCGGATTTATCCTAGGGCTTAATAATAAGATCCCAACTATCCTAGCAGGTGGTACACAGATGGCTTGTGTGCTTCTTATTGTCAATAAAATGCTTGAAGTGATGGATGGTAAAATCGAGACTTCTAACCTTGCTCTTTGTACTACTAAGTGGGTCGTAGAGGATAAAAATAGTGATATCAAAAGGTTACTAGAACTCCTTTCTTTTCCTATCAATAGCTACTATACAGATTTTGACTTCTCTTTAAGTAAGCATCCTGCCCTTAAACTTTATGATGAGGGAGAAGCTAAAGAGGGAGTTGGAGCCGGTGGAGCACTAGTTTATGGAGCAATGAATGGACTTTCATATGAGCAGATCACAAGACAAGTGGAAAGTTTCATAATTATTGATTAATGTACTAACCATACCCTAACAAAAACTTAAATATAATATCTACTTTTAAGAGGATAAGGTAAATGAATATAATAGAAGAAAATATAAATGATAATAGTAATATAACTGCAAATAGCAAACAACTGGAGATATTGAAAAAGAATTTTCCACAATGTTTTGATAAGCATGGTAATTTTATCGCCCATAAGATAGAAGAGATAGTTACTGGCAACGGGTTAGAGCTATCAAAAGAGAGCTATAGTCTTAACTGGCTTGGAAAATCTTATGCAAGACTTTTAGCAAATGAAAATCCTCTTACAATGCTAAAAGAAGATAAGAAACACAATAGTTTAGAAGAAAATGAAAACTCTCAAAACCTACTTATAAAAGGTGATAACTTAGAAGTGCTCAAGCACCTTAAAAATGCCTATGAAAATCAAATCAAGATGATATATATCGATCCTCCATATAATACAGGTGGTGATGGTTTTGTATATAACGATGATAGAAAATTTAGTATAGATGAGCTTGAAGAACTTGCAGGAGTGAGTGCTGAGGAAGCAAAAAGAATTATTGATTTTACTGATAAACCATCAAACTCTCATAGTGCATGGCTTACTTTTATGTATCCAAGGCTTTATGTAGCTAGAGAATTGCTTAAAGATGATGGCGTTATTTTTATATCTATAGATGACAATGAAGCGTCGCAGTTAAAACTGCTTTGTGATGAAGTTTTTGGAGAAGAAAATTTTGTTGGTGATGCAATAAGAAAAACAAAATCAATGACGGCAGATGAAGCAACTGGATTTAATCTACAACATGAAATTCTTTTTATATATTCAAAAGATAGAAGAAATACAAAATTAAAAGGTGAACCAAAAGAATACAATAGTTATTCTAATCATGATAATGATCCAAATGGTGATTGGAAGTCTGGTGATCCAAGTGCTAAAAGTGGTTCAGAAGGAACTTCTTTTAAAATTACTAACCCTCATACTGGAAAAGTTGA
>CBETOJ010000288.1:0-2335 GCA_965537725.1 uncultured Campylobacterales bacterium
TAATTTTTCAAATTAAATAAAAAAGGCTTTATACAATGTTAATAGAAAAACAAGCTTTACCAATGGTAGCAATCGATTTTATGAACGAGGTTCATTTAGAGGATGTAGATATTATTAATGAACTTTTTGAACAAATTTTAGCGTATGAAAATAATCCAAATGAGCAAAATAAACAAAAAATAGAACAGCTTTATAATAGATGGTATGAACATACTATAGCTCACTTTAAAGGAGAAGAGGTAGAGATGGAAGCTAAAAACTTTCCACCATACCCAGTCCATAAAGGGGAACATGAGTATGGTCTTAGTAGAATGGATGAAGTATTTAAACAATGGCAAAGTTCAAATGATATTCATATATTAAAAGGTTATTTTATAGAAGAACTTGTGCCTTGGCTTACTAATCATATTCAAACTATGGATACAGTTACTGCTATGTTTTTTAGAACTGGGCTTAGTCCTTGTGCAATGCAACACTAAAATGACTGATCAAGAGTTTCAAAAAGAGTTACAAACACTTCAAAAGTTTGTTACATACCATTGTCAGAAAAAGCATTCAGATATGAAACAAAAAAACTTCATTTTTGAAAGTCACTCAATGAAGCTTCAGACTACACTTTGTGAGGAGTGTTCCACGTTGTTGCACTATGCAATTGACAAACTAGAAAACTGTCCCCATGAACAAAAACCAAAATGTAGAAAATGTCCAAACCCCTGCTATGAAAAAAAACAATGGAAAAGCTTAGCCAAGATTATGAGATATAGTAGTTTACAACTAGGCTTTAGTAAAATTAAAAAAAAGCTATTTAGACAATAACTCTTTTTATATTTGCTTTTAAATTAGTAAGAATCTCATAAGTGATAGTATTATGTACATTTGCTAGATGTTTTACATTATCAAATACACACACTTCATCTGCATTTGATTCAACAGAAAAACTATCCATAGAGACTCTTCCTAAAATCTCTAAGCCATTTGCTATTCGACGACACTTATTTGCATTTGCTCGAAATAAACCATCTCCATATCCAATATTATAATTTGATACTGTCATCTCTTTAGGGGCGACAAAAGCTTCACTTCCATATCCCACATGGTCACCTTTTTGGATATGTTTTGTTGCGATTCTTGTAGCGTGTAAAGAGAGTACCGGTTTGAGATTTTGCTCTTGCTTTTCTAGGTCAAGGTAACCATAAATACCAATACCAATCCGTGCAATATCATATTTTGACATATCAACCCTACAAGCCCCTGCACTATTTGCACAATGGATTCTAAACTTATATGAAATATGTTTTTTAATCTCTTCAACACATCGTAAAAACTCTTTCTCTTGAGCAAAGATAATATCATTAGGCTCTTCCGAACAACAAAAGTGGGTAAATGCACCATGTACTATAAGATCTTTTTGTTGGATAATTTTTAATGCCTCTTGAATCTCTTCAAAAACGATACCATTTCTATGCATCTTTGAATCGATCTTGATCTCTATTTTACTTCCATCTGGAACTTTTCTCATATCATTTAAAGAGTTTGTTCCGATTGTTAAGCTATCATCTTTTTCTTTTGGGATATCATATAATACTAAGATCGTTTCAAAGCCATACTCTTTTGCAATATTTGCTTCTTCTAAAGTTCGTACAAAGACATGTTTTATCCCATATTCACTTGCCATAGAAGCTATCTCTTTTGTTCCATGACTATAAGCATTATCTTTTAAGGCGATACATACTTTTTCTTTTGCCCCACAAACCTTACTAAAGTAAGTAAAATTATGAAAAAGATTTTGTTTGTGAAGTTTAATATAACCCATAGATTATTTTAATAAAAATTGTGTACCAACACCATCGCTGGTAAAAAGCTCTAAAAGAATTGAGTGTTCAACTCTTCCATCAATAATATGTGCTTTGTGAACTCCATTATATATTGCATCGATACAGCTATCAACTTTAGGGATCATCCCACCAGCTATCGTACCATCAGCTTTATATCCATCCACATCAGCTTTATCTAAAGAGTTTAAAAGCTCTCCGCTCTTGTCAAGTACCCCTTTTGTATCTGTTAAAAAAAGTACTTTATTTGCTTGAAGAGCAATTGCAACCTTTGAAGCTGCAATATCCGCATTGATATTGTATCCAGGGTGATTTGGCAAAGCTCCATTTGCAATAGGAGCAATAACAGGTACAAATCCCTCATCGATAAGATCAAGGATCATTCTTGCATTGATATCTGTTACTTCACCTGTGTATCCAAATTTTCCATCATCTTTTGGTTTGGCTTCAATAGCATTACTATCTTTCCCACTAATTCCAATCGCTTTTGTTCCATGAAAATT
>CBETOJ010000289.1:0-2322 GCA_965537725.1 uncultured Campylobacterales bacterium
AGTTAAAACTGGTAAGTTATGAAGCATCGCTTCAGCCATAGGAAGTCCAAAACCTTCACCAAAACTTGGAGCTACTAGAAGATCACAACTTTCGTATAAGTATTTAATGTGTGATTCTTCTATATCTTTGTTTATAAGAAGAATATCATAGTTTTGTTTAGTGAAATAGGAAATACCCTCTTGTATAATTTTAGTTTGATCAAAAGAGAGCTTTTTTAAATCCTCTAAAATATTATTGTGTGGATTTGGAAATGTTTTAATTATCAAAGATATTTCTAAAGAGTTTTCTTGTATCAGTTCATCGTAAGCTTTTAAAAGGATATTTAAGCCTTTTCTAGGGAATGCTGAAGAGATATGTAATAGTTTGAATCCTTTAGGCATGGGAATATCCAAACTTTTTGATTCTATATTTAATAGTCGATCTACAATTATTCCTGTTTCATAAGTAGGGATAAAAACACCATTATTTTTCATAACTTTTGAGACGTAATTTGACATTGTAAAAATTGTAGTGAGTCTATTGTTAAACGATTCAACATATTCATTTGGAAACCTTGATTCTTCCCAACCGTAAGGGCCTATTATTTTATGATATCCTCTCATATTATTTGTTCTGGGTGGAAAAAGATTTCTAATAGTAAAATCGATCGAATCTAAATTCTTTTGATAAAGCTTTTTTATCTCTTTGGAACAATAACTTAAATTGGGTTCAAAATCTCCATATCCTTCTGTAGAATATAATTCAATGTTAAAAAGAGTGCTTAATGATATTGCAATATCTTGATTAACAATTGATAAAGAATAACTCGAATCAAAAGGGCCTTCTATTCTTATATTTTTTATCTCTTTGTTAGAATTAGTGTTTTGTTTTGTAGTTATAATCTCTATATCTAAAAAGTTAATCAGATTACTTTTAATTTTTTCATAATTGAATTGATTAAAATGCTCTTTTTGAGATTTTAAAAGTTGATATCTTAACAGAGGGTCACCCATAATCTTTAAGATCACTTCTGATACATATGAAGGGGATTTTTTATTGATAATAGAGCTATTTGGCAAAGTAGTATCAATTCCTCCTGCTCTATATGCTATTACTAAAGTATCATAATTCATAGCCTCAATAAGAGGCATTCCAAACCCTTCATGTTCACTTAATGATAGGTAAAGGTCGGCAATTTTGTAATATGATTGAAGCTGTTCATTGGAGACTTTTCCTGTGATGTATACTTGTTCATCAAGTCCTAAAGAGCTTTTGTACCAATGTAAAAATTCAAAATAGTCAGGCTCAGAAATACCTCCTACTATATATAATCTAAACTTGATATTTTTTTGTTTTAAGATATTTGCTATATCAATTAATTGATGTTGGGCTTTATTTTTAACAACTCTTCCTACAAATAAAATATTATATGTTTGTGAATTTTCATTTAAAATAGTTTGATCATCTTCAATAGTGGTTAATTTGGTAAAGTCGATTAAAATTGGGAGAACATTGGGATTTTTAAAACCATAATACTCTAATTCTTTTGCATTATAAAAAGAATCAGCATATGATGTAAGAAATTGATCATGAATATTTTTTAATTGTTCACGCCCTAAATTGCACGCTTTTTGTAAATGGGGTTGGGCTTTAAAAAAGTGTGATGGTGTAATATTATGATATACCAGTATTTTGTTTTGGATGTTTTTTAAAATATATTCATGACAAACATGTCCAATTGAATGGTGATACAATAAAATAGTGTTTTGAGTATCTTGATATTGTGTAATGTGACACACTTCTTTTTTAAAGTTTCTATCAACAAATTTATCACAGATATAAATATTTGATTGGAAACCTAACTCACCTAAAAGCTTTTGTGTAAATAAAACTGCATCCGATACACTATCCCCATTTACTATGGTTGGTGTAAATTGATGTATTGCATTAATTTTCATCAAATAATGTGTTTTTTTTCAAATCAATTTTATTATCAAAAATAAACTGATCAATTCTTTCTTGCTCATTTATTCTTTTTTCTTGTTCATTTATTCTTTTTTCTTGTTCATTTATTCTTTTTTGTTGTTCAAGAATAATAAACTTAAGATTATTTAACCTTAATAAAGTATTGATCCATCGAATGAACCATCCTATGATAGGTATTTTTTTAATCAACTCTTTCATATATAACTAATCCAATATCTTGTTTAACAACATTGCTGTACTATCTTGCCAATCCAACCATTTATATTCTTTGTTTACAATAAGTAGATCTGGAATACCATTTTTTTCAATATCAATAATTTTATTTTCTAAGTCTTTTATATCAGATAGATCAAAAT
>CBETOJ010000290.1:0-2312 GCA_965537725.1 uncultured Campylobacterales bacterium
AATCAATATGACAAATACCATGTTCTTGTAAGTTTTTTTCTATAATTATTTTTATTTTATTACTCTCAAACTCTCCATTACCAATAGCTTTTGCTCCAAGTTTTAGGGCTTTTGAAATACCAAGTGCCTTTTGATGTTGTTCAATATCAAGATAGCTATTTCTACTACTCATAGCAAGTCCACTCTCTTCTCTTACAATATCACATGGAACAATATTAATATCTAAAAAAAGGTTTTGAACCATTTGTTCAATAAGAGCTAATTGTTGGGCATCTTTTTTCCCAAAATAAGCATTGGTAGGTTGCACAATATTAAAAAGTTTTAAAACAATTTGTAACATCCCATCAAAATGTCCAGGACGTCGCTCCCCTTCTAAAATAAATCCTTTATACATTGGTGCTTTTATTAGAACTTCATCGCTTGAATAGATATCATTAGCATTTGGAAAGAAAAGATAATCCACACCACTTAGTTCACATATCTTTTTATCTGCTTCAAATTTTTTAGGATATTTATCTAGGTCTTCCCCTTGTAAAAATTGAGTTGGATTGACAAAGATTGAAACTACAGTGATATCATTTTGTTGTACAGATTTTTCTATTAAAGATTTATGTCCAGAGTGTAAAGCTCCCATAGTTGGAACAAACCCAATAGTTTTATTTGTTGTTTTTAATTGAGCTTGTAAAAGCTTAGGTGAGTGAAATATTTCCATAAAAAAAGTACTTTTACGCTTTTATATCTATAGAAGTATGAGATACATTGCTTTGTGTCGAGATCACTTCAGCATTTGCTGTATATGCGATCGGTATCTCTATTTGTTTTACCATCTCAGATGCAATTTCTGGAGACTCTTGTATCTCTTTTGGCTCTTTTGAGCTATTTTTTGAAAGGTTTTTTTCACTTTCATTATCTAGTTGTTCATTGTTAAGATTGAGTTTTGAAAGTTCATTTGCACTTTGTTCAAGTCTTTTTTCTAATTGAACTATTGAATTGATATTATTATTTATCTGCATTTCGTTCACTTTCAAATTGGAGTAGAATCTTATTGAGATTAGATTGATTTGCTATCATAGTATCTGCTTCACTTGGATCAGATACTCCTGTAGCAGCACGTGAGAGTTGATCTAGTTTAAAAGCTGCTGCTTTGGGATCATCAGGGATAGAAGTATCAAATCGTACGTTTCCCCCTACAGCATACATTTTTCCATCAGGCCCTTTTTGATAGTTGTATGAGATTGGTGCTGTCGTTTGCCCAATAGTGGCATGAACTTGTTCATGAGATCTGATTTGAGCATCAGCTTTTTTAAATTTTTCTAAAACTCTTTCAAAATCTTGTTGGTCATAGTTTCCTGGGTTTAATGGATCAGTTGTTTGTTCAATATAGTCTTTTCTTGAAGTTTTCTCTAAAGCTTTTTCTTGATCAATTCTTTCAAGTTCGGCAAACTTTTCTGCCAATTTAGCTTGTAGTTGGGCAATAGATATGTTATTGTAACTTTCTGTTACTATATCCAAGACTAATCCTTTATGGTTTTATTACATTATTATAACAAAAAGTTTTAAAAGTAACTTAAAGTGAAAAAGTTAGTTAGTGTATATGTATGTTTATTATTGTATGTAGAAAAGGGACTAAATTTCTCTTAGATAAGAGAAATTTAGAAAAATTATTTCCAGTCGATGTTTTTACATTGATCCCAGTAAAAAGCACCATTTTTAGCTTCTTTAAGTTCTACTTTTTTAGCAGATAATTTAGCTCCAGAAACATCACCTTTTGCTTTATTTGAAAGTGGTTTACAGTCTTTTGCCCAGTCTTTAACACCATAAATCTTAACATTTTCACCAAATCCAGCAAATGAGTAACTTGCCCAGTCAAATGCTGCTCTAGTTCCTGTTCTACAAACTAATACAACACCTTCAAGTGGAGTATAAAGTTCTAATGCTTTTTCTGGAGTTTGTCTACCAATTCTTGTAATTGGAACAACTTTCCCTTTAGAGTTAAGGTTTGCAACTGCAGCACCTTTCCACTCACTTCCTGGTCTTACATCAACAACTTTCCAACCTTTTTTCTTTCCATCTAAGATATCTTGAACTTCTTGTGTTGTAGCGTAGTATCCAGCTGCTTTAAGTTTCTTCTTTATAAGACCATTTCCTGGTTTATATCCTTGGAATTTATCCATTGGTTCAACTTTGTTGAAAGACTCTGAAGCAAAAGCAACACCTGTTGCTAATACAGTTGCTAATAAAACATTTCCTAATTTCATTAATTTTCTCCTTAGTTTTTTATAACTTATGCAAATATGAATAATAAATTAAGA
>CBETOJ010000291.1:0-2299 GCA_965537725.1 uncultured Campylobacterales bacterium
TAGTTTTATAAAGATTAGGTTTATTTTCTCCTACCTATATAATACTCTGTAAATACTTAGCCACAGCATCTTCATTATTGGTATACTCAGACACTACAGTAGCGATTTTTTTGACCTCTTCTTGAGCATTAGCTACAGCTACTGAAGTGTGTGCTAACTGAAACATCCCTATATCATTAATATTATCACCAAAAACTGTAAACTCTTTATAATCAATCTGCATCATATCTTGCACCCGTTGTAATCCATGGGCTTTATCTGCATCTTTGTGTAAAAGAGTTAAAAAATAGCATCCTAGATACGCTTCTGGTGCTAAGAGGTATTTTATCTCATCTATAAAAATCGACTCTAAATACTCTTTTAATTCTTCGAGTTGTTCTAATTCTCCAAAATAAACCAATTTAAAATTATTCTCCATCGCTTTTAGATTCGAACGTAATTGAAGATTATCATCATTTTTATAACGCGTTAAAAGCTCTTTTTGGTAGTGGTTTAGTTGTGTTGGGTATAAAAAAGACTCATTAAGATTTTGATCTTTTAGTGCTAGTACAAATGGATAGATACCAAGCTTTGAGCTATAGTGAATAATCTCATTTCCAATCTCTTGGGATATTATCTTCATATCTAAAATCTTTCTTTCAGGGGAGACAAGAAGTGAACCATCGAACAATATCATCGGTACATTAAGCTCAATTCCTCTTAAAAACTGCTCGCTTTTTTTATAGCTTCTTGCCGTTGCTATTCCCATACAATGATTTTTGGACATACTATTCCAAATCTGTTTGCTAAATTCACTAATACTAAGATCATCTTGTAAAAAAGTATGATCAAGATCTGTTAAAAAAAGTTTAGGCATTAGTTTTTCTCCCTTAATACTATAAATCCCGGAGTATTTTTTATGTAGCTTTCAAAAGGTGCATCGACAACTTTTAAAAGGTTTTTTTTGCTTGATGCATGTCGAAAGTAAGCTTTGCCATCTTTATTTATAAAAAGTCCCACATGGGTCACATCAAGTCCTTGTATATGAGTATAGATACCTATATAATCTCCTGTGTGAAGTTTATTGATTATTTCACTATTTAAATCTTTTGAATCAATATATTCTATGACTCTTTTTTTTGTTTTGATCCCTTTTAAAAAAGGTTTGTTTTGCTTGGATAAATTCAATATTTTTATCACCTGTTTTGCTTTTGAAGATAAAGATGAAGTGATATTTTCAAAGTTATTATAAATGATCCAATCAGATAAAAAATGGTTTCTTTTTGTATACTCGATTTTTCCATTTTGGTAACGAAGATTTATAAGGTTTGATTTAAAGGTATCAAAACTATTTGAATGTTTCAACGATTGTATATAATCTATAAACGTAAAACAATCCACACCCCCAAGATCAATCACAAGCTCCTCTTTTTGATCATTTGATCCAATCATCGTATTTGCTTTATAAGGGGTATTTAAAAACGCATTTGAAATATTTTTTATTTTTTCAGTTTGAGTATTATTTGAAGTTTCAAGTAAAAAAGAAGAGAACCCTTTGGTATCCCATTTTCCAAGATCGATTTTATCACCATTACAAATAGAAAATAAAACAACCATTATCAATAAATATTTCATCTTAAAAAATCCACCTCAATAACTCCAATTCAAAATAGATAAGCCCTAAAAATAGTGCTGTACTTACTAAGACGATAGCTGTCACATCATAGGGTTTACAATCATACAGCGCTGCAATATTTACATTATTGACTGCCAATGGAACTGATAAAGAGACCATCAAGATCATAGCCAATTCATTTGGTAAACCACTAAAATATAATACGATGAGTCCAATAAAAGGGACAAAAACAAGCTTGGCAAAACTAGTAGAAAAACTAAGCTTATAGTTATGTGATCTAATAGTAGTTTTTGCCAAATACACTCCAAAGATAATGAGCTGAACCACTATCCCAGCATATGCCGCCATCTGTAAAATAAGATCAATCTGAGGATGGATCGTAAATTCAAAAAAGTTAAATAAAAGTGCAAAGACTGCAAACCATAAAATAGGTATCTTCACCATCTGCATCAAAGAAGCCCTAAAAGTAAAACTACTCCTCGCAAAAAAATAGATTCCAACAGTATAGATAAAAAAGACATTGGCAATATTGATGATGCTCGTATAAGGTACACTACTCTCTCCAAAAAGTGCAATTCCTAGAGGAATACCAAGGTTTCCTGTATTTCCCACTAAAGCTGTGGCTATAAAGATAGTATTGTCTTTTCTATCTTCGAACATATATTTTCCAATAACTATCAAGAA
>CBETOJ010000292.1:0-2297 GCA_965537725.1 uncultured Campylobacterales bacterium
GAGTTTTTTAAAGTTTATCTTCATGAAGATGAACTAGAAGCTGCTTAAAAATAGCTCTTTATAAAATAGTGAAAATATAAATTTTCACTATTTTTTCTATTCAAACTCTAATTGTTTAAAAAGAGTTGCAATATTTTGTTTTCCTAATTCTCTAAATGTATCAAGGTGTTGATATGGTGTCATATCAATAGCATATGCTTCATTTAATCCTCCACCATCATCGATAACAGCTAAGATCTTTTCTCGCATATATTCAAGATAGTCTTTTGTATATTTTGTTACTGTTGCCATATCTGTTGTATCACCATGTCCTGGTACTATGATTTTTGCTCCAAGTGCTGCAAATCCTTTCCAAGCTTCAAGCCATTTATTTGTCTCTGTTATCTCAAAAATAGGGAGTAGTCTTTGATTAAAAGCAAGGTCACCTGCAAATACTATTTTCTCTTTTGGTAACCATAGTGCAATATCACTATGCTCATGTGCATATCCAAAATATTTTGCTTCAACGATTCTATTTCCAAGATCTATTTTATAAGTATCTTTAAATGTTACATCTGGAAGTATCACTTTTGAGCCTAATATTTTATCTTTTAATCTTTTTACCGATCTTTTATAAATAGATTCACCAAGTTCTATGATCTCTTCTTTAGCGATCTCTTGAGCAATAATTGTTGCACCTTGCTCTTTCCAGTAGTTACTTCCAAGCATTGCATGCCCTTGAGAGTTTTCTAAAACCACATATTTTACAGGTTTATCAGTGATCTTTTTAATCTCTTCATGAAAAGCTCTTGCTAAAAGATATGAGGAGCTTGCATTCCAAACTGCAACTGCTTTATCTCCTACTACAAAACCAAGGTTATTATTATGTCCTGAGTTTTCATAGCTTCCTGGGCTTGTTTGTCCAATAGAAGTATAAACACCATCTGCTACCTTTTCAAGAGGACTATATAACATAGATTCAGGATATCTATCAAGAGAACTTGTAGCTAGTCCTGCTTTTTCCCATCCTTTGTAGCTATCTTTATAATGAAGGACATTTTTATATCCCATATGTTGTAACTGTTTTGCAGCAAGAAGACTTATCTCTCCTGTATAACAATGCACCACAAAGGTTTGATCTTTATTCACTTCTTGATGGATCATAAATTCCATTTTGTCTCTAGGGATATTAAAAACTCTATTCGCTTTTATATATCCACCTTGTTTTAAAATATCACCACGTGTTCGTACATCTATGATTTGTAAGTTTGGAACTTTTTTTAATAAAGATTGTAACTCTTTTGTGTCAATACTTTTAACAGTTTTTTTTGCTTCTTTGATAAGATCATCTTTACTAGCAAAAAGTGTTGTTCCTAATAAGCTTATAATAAGTAGTGTTTTAAAAAATATATTTCTTTTCATCAATTTCCTTTATTGTTTATTCTGGTACTACTGTTGTAAGGTTTACAATTGTCCAACCATACATTCCAGCTCTATACCACTTTAATTTCTCTTTTGGATACCCAATACTTCTTAGGTTTTCCATTGCCCATGAAGATTGTGGACACCATGCACCATTACAAAAAAGCAATAAAGTTTTTGCATTTTCAAAGTTATACTTTTTCCCCTCTTTTTCTACTCCAATTGTATCTAGTACAAATTCAAAGTCTATAACATTTTTTGGATCAAACTTTTTAAAAGGGATATTGATAGCTGTTGGAATAGTTCTTTTTTTATACCAAGCTTCCATTCTAGCATCAACTAAAAGAGCATCTGGATTTTTCCCATTTTTTTGAATAAAATCGATCACTTCAAGCTCACCATACGTTTCAATACCATCTTCCATATTCATAGGAGTGATTTTTCCCATAGTTGTTAGGTATGTTTTGGTACAAGGGTTTGGAAGAGTTTTATTTGCATAATCTCCACCCCAAACATTTTCAGGATCACCGCCATTTACCTTTGCACAGACAGCATCTGGTCGTCTTTGGATATTAACGCTCTTTTCCTCTCCTGAATCATCTTCATATTGGATATTAATACCACCATTTTTTAAAAGGTTTTTTGGTTTTTCTTGAGCAAAAGAAATACCCGTCCCTAACAATAAAGTTCCAATAAGAACTCCAGCAATTTTTTTATTCATACAACTCTTTTATTTTTAATATGATAAGTTTTAATTATAAACTTACAGGATTAATACTAACTTAAACAAAGAATCTGATATAATTGCTTTATGTATAAAAACCAATTTGATAAAGAACTCTCAAATAATATCCTTTATAATGCCTATATGTTTTATGGAGAGTGTGATTACTTAG
>CBETOJ010000293.1:0-2293 GCA_965537725.1 uncultured Campylobacterales bacterium
GCAAAAAAAGATCAATACAGCACTAATTGACTATAAAAACATGTTAGAAGCTGTTGTAGAAAATCAAAAAGATATCAATAAACTTTATATTGATTTGAATAAAAACTTTCAAACCACTTTAGAAGCACTCAATACAACAAATAAAATAATCTTTGAAAACATTTCTAAAAGTAGCAACCAACTTCTCTATACTATAATTGCTATCTCTTTTTTAATTGTAATTATACAGTTTATCATTGCAACACTTATTTCAAAAGGAATCATAACTAGCTTACGTCTTGTACATAAAGGGCTCAATAGTTTTTTTGATGTTATCAACTATAAAAGTGAAACTGCTGACGATATTATCGTTCCAACCAAAGATGAATTTTATAATATCGCAAATGATATTAATACAAATATCCATTCAAGTGTAACACTTCTTAATCATAATAAAGAGGTTTTAGAAGAGGTAAATGATATTTTACAAAAAGTATCAAATGGTTTTTATGGCTATAAAATAGGCCATCATAACAATGTCTCTCCTGATGTAAAAGAGCTTATTATTAATATAAATGAAATGTTAGATGAAACAAAATACAAGTTTGAGATACTTAATCGTGCACTTGATGCTTACGGGAACTATAACTTTGAACACGTAATACCTAAAAAAGATGAGACGGGACTCTATGGAGATTTTGGATCTTTAGTTGCACGAACAAAACTTATTGGAAATAATGTCTCTGAGTTTTTAGCGATTATTGTTAATACTGGTGAAAAGCTCAATAATGATACTACAACCCTTAATAAAAGCTCAAATGATCTTTCAAATGCTTCAAATATGCAAGCAGCTTCATTAGAAGAGACTTCAGCTGCACTTGAAGAGGTCACAAAAAACATCCAAGAGAATACTAATCATACAAAACAGATGGCAGGATATGCAAATGAGCTTACCTATTCATCTGAAAATGGGAAAAAGTTAGCTAATGAGACTTCTAGTGCAATGGATCTAATCACTACAAAAGTTACTGCAATTAGTGAAGCGATCTTAATCATTGACCAAATTGCTTTTCAAACAAATATTCTTTCACTTAATGCGGCAGTTGAAGCTGCAACTGCTGGAGAAGCTGGTAAAGGGTTTGCTGTAGTTGCACAAGAAGTAAGAAATCTTGCTTCAAGATCAGCTGAGGCTGCAAATGAGATCAAAACTTTAGTTGAAGATGCAAAAGAGAAAGCGATAGATGGAAAAAATATTGCTACTAAGATGTCTAAAGATTATGTTGAGTTAAATAAAAAGGTGGAGGATACAGCTGAGATTATCCAAAATGTTTCCAATGCAAGTTTAAGGCAACAAGAGAGTATTCAACAGATCAATTCAACTATCACTATTTTAGATAAAAACACACAAGTCAATGCCCAAAATGCCCAATATATCTCTGATCTATCTAATTCTATTTCTGATCTTGCAGAAGACCTTATAGAAGCATCTACAAAAGCTACTTTTAATCCTATTATTAAAGAACAAGTGTGTGATATTGAACTAGTATATGAAACTTCAAAATTAAAAAATGATCATATCTTACTTAAAACACAAAGTTTTGAAAACCTTAATAGTTTTAGTTCATATAAGGCAACAAATGATATTGCTTGTGAGATGGCTCAGTGGATACAAGAACAAGAGGCAAATAATAGAATATTTACAAAATCCAAAGAGTGGGAAACATTGAAACTAGAGCACAAAAATGTCCATAATGCTATTCAAAGTTATATAGACCATAATGCAAAAAGAGTTTCTAATGATATTCTAAGAGATCATGCGGCCAAAATAGAATCTCATACTTTAGCATTTTTTGATACATTGAATGATATTAAAAAAGTGAATTGCAGATAAAGAATATTTTGCAATCATTCTGTAACTCAATTTCACTACAATCCGCGAAAATTTAAAGCAAGGTGAGAGAATGAGTTACTTCAAAAAAGTAAAAAAAGGGGATAAAGTTTTTGGTCTAGTCTTTGGATTAGGAACTGTAAGTCAAGTATTTGAAGATGGGTATTATAAATTTATGGTTGTTTTTGAAAATGACCATGAAGTACCATATACAGAAGATGGAATTCCTGGATGGGGGAAATTTAAAGACCAAACACTTTTTTACAAAGATGATATAGACTTAACAGAATTTGACTTTTCTCCAATAGACAAACTTTTAACTCCTAAAAAAATTATCAAATACAGAGAAAAGAAAAAACTAGAAGTAAGACTCCCCTCAGGAATCTGGCACAATTGTAATAAAAAAGTAAAACATTATACGCAAGA
>CBETOJ010000294.1:0-2284 GCA_965537725.1 uncultured Campylobacterales bacterium
ATTATTAGTGAGGGAACAAAATGCTTAGATATGAATGTTTCAGCAATGAAGCTTTTGCAAATAAAAGATAAAGAGGAGTTTAAAGGATTAAGCCCTTTGTTTTTTATATCAGATGATTCTAAATCAAGAGTTGTTGAAAACTTTAAAAAAGATGAAGCAGAGCTTTATGATATTAATATTAAAAAAATGGATGGTACTCTCTCACCAGCTTTAGTGAAAGGGAAAAACATCATACTATTTAATAAAAAAGTAAGAGTCTCTTTAATAGTTGATATGTCAGATATTAAACAAAAAGAGTTACAGTTCTTACAGCAATCAAAACTAGCAGCTTTAGGGGAGATGATCGGCAATATCGCTCATCAATGGAGGCAGCCTTTAAGTGTGATCTCTACAAGTGCAAGTGGGATGAAACTTCAAAAAGAGCATGGTATATTAGGTGATGAACAGCTCTTAAATTATTGTGATATGATTGATGAAAATGCCCAATATCTTTCACAAACTATTGATGATTTTAGAAACTTTATCAAAGGGGATGTAAAACCTATAAAGTTCAATCTAAAAAATGATACAGATAGTTTTATAAAACTTGTTGATGGAACTATTAAACGATACAGTATACAAGTTATCTTAGAACTTGAAGAGAATATCAATATTCAAGGGTATCCAAATGAACTCATTCAATGTTTTATCAATATTTTTAATAATGCTAAAGATGCTTTAGTAGAAAACACTCCCGAGGATGAACGGTATATATTTATCAGTGAGTTTAATACAGAAAACCAAGTGATGATTGTTTTTAAAGATAATGCAGGTGGAATCCCTGAAGATGTGCTTCCAAAGATTTTTGAGCCTTATTTTACTACAAAAGATAAGATGCAAGGAACAGGTCTAGGGCTACATATGACCTACAACTTAATAGTAAATGGGATGGGTGGTGATATCATGGTTTCTAATGAGGAGTTTACTTGTAATGGTAAAAAATACAAAGGGGCACAGTTTAAAATTACTATCCCTCTAGATTAAAATTTAAAGCCTAGGTAAACCTATCGTTATAATAGCACCACCATTTTTATTTTCAACATTGATAAATCCATCATACTCTTCAATGATTTTTTTTGTGATAAACATACCAAGGCCAATACCTGAACTTGTTTTTGTAGATACAAATGGTTTAAAGATCTTTGAGAGGATACTATCAGGGATTCCTCCAGCATTATCTTGAATAGTTACTATATTAAAGCTTTGTGTCGCTTCTATATCAATAATAAGATTCCTTCTTGCTAGATCATCTTTTTTTATGAGTTCATCTAAAGCATTATTGATAATATTGATCCAAACTTGCTCTAACCTTTGAGGGGAAGCTTTACTTAAAAATTTATACTTGTCTTTATTAAGTGTTACATCAAATATCTCATTTTGAATCAGTACTGGGCAGATATGTTTGTGTCGTATATTTGAAATACTTAAAGCGGTAATAAGTGTTGCATAGATATTTGTTGTTTGTGGTAAAGGATCTTGATCTCCTAATTCACGGAGTGAATTAACTATATATGAGATACGATCTATTCCATAATTTGTTTTGTGAATATCTTCATTGATACAGGCTTTGATTTTTTCATCTTCAATATCTTTTATATCCTCTTGTACCATTTGAAGATTCCCTTTAATGATAGCTAAAGGTGTATTGATCTCATGGGTAAGTCCAGATGCCATCTGTCCAATGGTTGCTAATCGTGAACTTTCAATCTTTTCATTGATATAGTGTTCTTGAAATTGAATGTTTTTCGTGATCTCTTCTTGTACCAGGTCATTAAGTTTTGTATTAAGCTTTTGTAGTTTTATATTTTTGATACTCTCTTCAGTAATATTAGTAATCGAGATAAAATAGCTTTTATGATTTCTATGAAGATAAACTCTTCCATAAAGTTGTACTATTTTAGAAGATTTATCAAGAGTGAGTTTTATCGTATTGACCTCTTTGTCATTGAGTTTTTCAAACCATTGGATAAATTTATATTTTGATTGTGGATCAAAATAAAGATTGATAAACTTATGATCAAGATTATGTGTAAGCTTATCAAAGTAGTTATTTGAGTTTTCGATCTGCATATGTTGGTTAACGATAGTATATCCAACAGGAGCGAGGTCAAAAAGAGTTTTAAACTCGTCATAGATCTTTTGGTATTGAAGTTTTGAAGCATTGAGTTGATTCGTTTGGTGTTGGAGCTCTTGGGACCGTTCAAAATTCTGTGTCAATCTGATATAATATAAATATATAAAAGGT
>CBETOJ010000295.1:0-2276 GCA_965537725.1 uncultured Campylobacterales bacterium
ATAATCAATAGATATATTACTTGGAAGATTTATAATGTTAACAGGATTAAATGAATCACAGAAAATAGCAGCACAACATATTGATGGACCATTATTGATCTTAGCGGGCGCTGGGAGTGGAAAAACAAAAACGATAACCACAAGACTGGCATACCTGATCTCAATAGGGATTGATCCTGCTTCAATTTTGACTCTTACTTTTACTAATAAAGCAGCTACAGAGATGCGAGATAGAGCATATGCACTTTTAGATGAAGTAGCATATCCACCGCTTTTATGTACTTTTCATAAGTTTGGGTTGCTGTTTTTAAAATTTCATATCAATAGATTAGGAAGAAAAAATAATTTTGTAATCATCGATACAGATGATAAGAAAAAGATCTTAAAAACTATCGAAAAAGAGATCACTACATCTGTTTTAGCTGCTGAAATTTCAAAGTTTAAAAATTCAACTATGAGTATAGAAGAAGCTAAAGCTTCAGCACAAGATAAATACTACAGTAGATTAGCAGATATCTATGAAAAATATGAACACTATCTTGTTGAGAATAACTTAGTAGATTTTGATGATCTTTTATTACTTACGTATAAGATATTAAAGAATGATAAAGAGCTTGCAAGTGTGACAAGTGAACGATACCAATATATTATGGTAGATGAGTATCAAGATACAAATGAGCTTCAATACAAACTTTTAAAACAGCTGTGTAATAATCATAATAATATTTGTGTAGTGGGTGATGATGACCAATCTATCTATGGATGGAGGGGAGCAACTATTAAAAATATCCTCACTTTTGGTGAAACTTTTGAAAATGCTATCACTATTAAACTTGAAGAGAACTACCGATCAACTAATAAGATCTTATTTCATGCTAATGCCTTGATTGAACATAATCGTGATAGATTAGGGAAAAAGCTAGTTGGAACAAGAGGTGAGGGGACTTCTATTAAAGTCTATGAATCAGGTGATGAAAATGAAGAGACAAGAAAGATCGTTGATGATATTAAAAAACTTATAGAAGAGGGTGAATCTGCAAAAGAGATCGCGATTCTTTTTCGTGTCAATGCTTTAAGTAGGGCTTTAGAAGAACATTTAGTTCGTACAAGTATTAACTATAAACTTGTAGGTGGGATAAAGTTCTATGAACGTGCTGAGATCAAAGACCTGATAGCATATTTTCGTATCATTACCAATTCAAATGATAATTTTTCTATTAAAAGAATCATTAATAAACCAAAACGTGGTATAGGAAAAACAACAATTGAAAAACTAGAGATGGAATCTTTAAAAGAAGCCAAATCTATTTTTCAAATTATCAAAGAGTATACTCCTGAAGAGCTTACTGCTTTAGTAGGGAAGAAAAATAGTAGAACATTAAAAGTGTTTATGGCAAGTGTTGAAGATCTTCAAGATGTTTTACAAGAAGCAAAGATGAGATTTATTGATCTTTTTGAAGAAACTTTTGATTTTAAATCAGCCTATCAAAAACTTTTAGATACAGAAGATAGATTAGCAAATATTGATGAGTTTTACGGATATTTAAGAGATTTCTTTTTAGAACATCAAGAGTTAGGATTGGAAGACTTTTTAAATGAAATCTCACTCGAAAGTGCTCAAGATTCTATCAGTGATGAATATATATCATTAATGAGTATCCATGCAAGTAAAGGGCTTGAGTTTAAGCATGTGTTTATAGTAGGACTTGAAGAAGGATTTTTCCCAATAGTAGGCGATGGAAGTGATCTTGAAGAGGAACGACGACTTGGATATGTTGCCTTTACAAGAGCAAAAGATCATTTGACACTTAGTTTTGTGCATAGTAGGTTTTATAAAGGGCGTAGAACGCAACTGAATAAAAGTAGATTTTTAACAGAATCTGATCTAATAAAAGGGAGTTTAACTATTGAAAAAAATGCTACCTTTAAAAAAGATGATCTTGTAAAACATAAGATATTCGGTATGGGAAGAGTAGTAAGTGTACAAAAAGCAGGAAAAGATCTGAAACTCAAGATCAATTTTGGGGGAAATAAGAGAGATATTCTCTCAAGTTTTGTTGAAAAGATATAAGCTAGGAAATTTTTTTGAAGATAGAAAGTATAAAATTAAAAGACTATAAGGTTTTACAAAACTTTGAGATTGATTTTCGAGATAGTAATGGAGAGATATTAGATACTATTGTAATTGCTGGAGTTAATGGAAGTGGGAAGACTACTATTTTAGATCTGATTCAAGACCCTAATATTAATAAATTCCATGATGATGATTTTATTCT
>CBETOJ010000296.1:0-2255 GCA_965537725.1 uncultured Campylobacterales bacterium
CCTCACCATTTTTTTCAAGGCTTTCTAGTAGTTTTTCTAGTTTTACTTTTTTTGGCTTTGCACTTAGCTCTTCTCTTGCTAATAAAATATCCATTTTATATTTTTCCTTTGAATAGTAATAATCCGCGATTATAGCTAATTTTTTATAAATATTTATTGAAGCAGGTTTTAAGTATAATTGCCACTTATTACCCTTTAAAAAAGTGAGAAAAGATGTCTAATAAAAAACTCCACCTTGTAAGCCTTGGATGTACAAAAAACCTAATTGATAGTGAAGTGATGCTAGCAAAGTTAACTGACTATGAGATGACAAATGAAAGTGAAGAAGCTGATCTTATTATCGTAAATACCTGTGGGTTTATCCAAAGTGCAAAAGAGGAGAGTCTTAATACTATCTTTGATCTAGACTCAACTAGAAAAGAAAGCTCAGTACTTGTAATGGCAGGCTGCCTAAGTGAAAGATACAAAGAAGATCTTCAAGAAGGACTTGCAAAGGAAGTAGATATCTTCACTGGAGTTGGGGACTATGATATCATCGATAAACTAGTAGAAGAAAAAAGATCAAACTTCTCAGATAAAGTATTCTTAGCGGATGATGAAAATGAAAGAGTGGTTACTGGATCAAACTACCACGCCTTTATAAAACTAAGCGAAGGGTGTAATCAAAAATGCTCATTTTGTGCCATCCCAGCTTTTAAAGGAAAACTCAATAGCCGAACTTTAGAGTCAATAGAGCATGAGATGAAAAAGCTAATCTCACAAGGATTTTACGACTTCTCTTTTGTCTCTCAAGATAGCAGTTCATACCTAAGAGATAAAAATATCAATGATGGACTAGAACAACTAATCGATCTAGTAGAAAAAATAGATGGAGTAAAAAGTGCAAGAGTTTTATATCTTTATCCATCAACTACTACTAAAAAACTTATAGAAAAAATAGCAAACTCTAAAATCTTCCATACTTACTATGATATGCCACTCCAACATATCACTTCTAAGATGTTAAAAATTATGAAAAGAGGGAAAGGGGAAGAACAGTTACGAGAGCTAATGGAGCATATGAAAGCTCAGCCAAATGCATTTGTACGATCAACTTTTATAGTTGGTCACCCAGGAGAAACAGAAGAAGACTTTAATGAACTCTGCGAATATATAAAAGAATATCAATTTGATAGAGCCAATGTATTTAGCTATAGTGATGAAGAAGGGACAAGTGCTTATGACTTTGAAGACAAACTTGATCAAGAAATCATTGATGAACAAGCTGAAATACTAGGGGAGCTTATAGAGCAAATCACAAAAGAAAAATTAGAAGCTGAAGTAGGTAAAGAGTTTGAAATAGTTGTAGATGGAGAAAGTGATGAACATGAATATCTATTAAGTGCAAGAAAACTTCTTTGGGCACCTGAGGTTGATGGAGAAATCTATATCAACGATAAAGAGATCGAAGAAGAGATCAAATTTGGAAAAGTTTATACTGCGAGAGTAACTGAACTTGTGGATAAAACTTTAGTGGCTACTATTATAAGCTAAATTAAAACCTTAATTGTAAATTTAACTTAAATAAAAGATCTCCATTAACTTCTTGAATAATATTTCCATATTTATGTCTTGATGTTGAAGGAGTATCTAACTTTATATTATCATACAGATAATCTTCCATTGTAGCTAAATCAATTATATGAAAACCTACAATATCTCCACTACTTTTAACAACAATCGTACCATTACTTTCATATTGACCATTCCACTTAGTTCCAGCAAAAAAGCCTAACATTATACCCACAAGTAGTTTTTTTATTTTACTAATTAGCATTTGTTTATCATCTATAGATAAATCCATTAATAAAGTTGTTTCATCAGATATATAATCAATTATATCTTTAATCTTAGATTTTCTCTTTTCATAAAATGCTAATAATACTTGACCAATTATCTGGGGCATGTTTGTATCAATCATTTTGAGGTTATATTCCATTGTCTCTTTTTCAGCTCGTAAATAACGTAATATCCCAGAATTCTCATTTATTTTTTCTATTTTATCTTTTAATTTTGTTCTTGTGTTAATATTATTTATTTCTTCAACTTTTGATGGATTAAGATTTAAGATCTGAAATATGAAATTTGTATTCCCTGAAGCATTTAACAATGTTGGTTTTGCTCCAATGTAAGACTTTATTCCAAAACCTTCATTTTCTTTCTTTATATTCTGATATTCGATATCTAAAACTATATCTGATTTCTGATTACTATTA
>CBETOJ010000297.1:0-2251 GCA_965537725.1 uncultured Campylobacterales bacterium
ATAGATAAACAACTTGATGATATCTTCTATGAATATGAAGTTCTCACAAATAGCAGTATCTTTAAAGCGCAAAACTCTGTAATTGTTTTATTAGTGATATTTATTTTATTTGTTGTGTTTTATATCTACTATTCTTCACAGATTTTTCTAAAAAATATTCAAGTTGAAAGATTTAAAAAGACTATTGAAAATAGCGATAATATCGTAGTAGTAACTGATAAAAATGAAAAAATAAAATATGTGAATGATGCTTTTATCAAATCTACTGGATATACTTTTGAAGAGGTGAAAGGGAAAAAACCAAGTTTTTTACGATCCAATAAACTCTCCCCTGAATTTTATCAAAAGCTTCACGATACCATACACAATGGACATAAGTGGTTTGGGGAGTTTATCAATCTCAATAAAAATGGGGAAACACGATATGAAAAAGCATCTATTACCCCAGTATTTGATAATAAAGGAAATATTATAGAGTTTGTTGCACTAAAGCTTGATATCACGAAAGAGGTTTTGGCAAATGCAGAGTTGGAGATGAAAAATGAACAGCTTATCCAACAGTCCAAAATGGCTTCAATGGGTGAGATGCTTGAAAATATAGCTCATCAATGGAGACAGCCACTTTCTGTGATCTCAACTGCTGCTACTGGATTAAAAATGGAAAAAGAGTTTGGAGTGGCTACAAAAGAGAAAGAGTTTGAGCTCTTAGAACTTATTAATACTACGGTACAACACCTTTCTCAGACAATTGATGATTTTAGGGATTTTTTTAAACCAGATAAATTAAGCGATAGTTTTAATATCAAAGATAGTTATGAAAAAACTTTTAATATTATTGAATCAAAGTTTAAAAACCGTTATATAGAGATCATAGAAGATATACAAAGCATTACTATTAATAGTTTTGAAAATGAACTGATACAAGCGTTAATGAATATCTTAAATAATGCAAGGGATGCTTTAGAAGTAAAAGAGAATCAAAAAAGGCTTCTTTTTATACATATAAAAAAAGAAGATGAAAAAGTATTGATCTCAATCAAAGATAATGCAGGAGGAGTTCCTAAAAAGATTAAAGATAAAATATTTGAACCATATTTTACCACTAAACATCAAGCACAAGGAACAGGAATAGGGTTATATATGACAAAAGAGATGATCCAAAAACATCTTCAAGGAACAATAGATGTTCAAAATGAAACTTATACTTATGAAAATATAGAGTATACAGGAGCTGATTTTATTATAACTCTCCCTCTTAATGTAAAATAGATTTGAAGGAAAGTTTTAAAAACTTTCCCATTCATCATCACTATTTTGTTGTGATGTAATCTTTTGTATTTTTTCTTGTTTTACTTGGGGCTTAGTAGGGGTAGGTATTACTTTTACAGGTTCTTTTGGAAGGGGTTCTTTTTTTACTTGAGGTTTTGGTAATGATTGAGTTGTAGTCTTTGTTTGTTTTACCTTTATATTATGTTTCCCTACAAACTCTTTTTCATCTGCACTTTGTACAGCTTGCTGAGCTATCTGTTCTGTTTGTATTGCGATCTCTTTTGTCTCAGAAGCAATATTAGCATTATCTTGAGTTTGTTTATCTAAAGAGGTTATTGCATCATTTATCTGTACGATTCCAGATTGTTGCTCTTTTGAAGCATTTTCCACATCATTGATAAGCTCAATAGTTTTAGAAATAGCGATATTTAGCTCTTCATATCCTTTACTCATAGTACTTGAGATATCTTTCCCACTATTTGCTTTACTTGTAGCTTTTTCTACAAGTGCTTTGATCTCATTGGCAGCTTCAGCAGAACGGGAAGCTAGGTTTCTTACTTCCCCAGTAACTACAGCAAACCCTTTTCCAGCCTCTCCTGCAGTTGCAGCTTCAACAGCAGCATTGAGTGAGAGGATATTTGTTTGAAAAGCGATCTGATCAATAACTGTTATTGCTTCATGGATCGCAGAGACTTCATCATTGATCTCATCCATTGCATTTGTAGTTTGTGTAGCAAGTTGTTGCCCTTTTTGAACTGACTCTGTAACATCTTTTGCAAAGTTAGCCATTTGAACAACACTTTGTGTAGTATTTGAGATATTTCCTGTTACCTCTTCAAGTGCAGCTGCTGTTTCTTCTAAAGAAGCAGCAGCATGATTTGAATTAGTACTTAATTGGTTGATATTAGATAAAAGATTTTCAGAACTTCCTAGTAGGGTGAGCCCCAATGCCGTTAAGTTAAGCTCTCAAGCCCCATAAATA
>CBETOJ010000298.1:0-2220 GCA_965537725.1 uncultured Campylobacterales bacterium
AAAAATATGCTTCAAATGTAGCAAATATTTTAAGCAATGGAGAAGATATCCATAAAATATATTTTGACGAATATAACTTTAAAGAGTGTGATAATTTTCTCTCACAATCCTCTTTATTCTCATCAACAAATATCTTACTTGTAAAAACTGTAAAAAAGATCCCTAAAAAAGAGGTCGATGAACTTATTGCTATTTGTACTACTAACCCTGATAGTAAAATAGTCTTTGCATGTATCGGTGATACAGATTTTAAAACAATGGCAAAAAGTTTTACTAAAAAAACCAACTCTGTAGAAGTGCGATTTTTTACTCCTAATGATAATGAAGCGATGAATCTATTAAATCAAGAAGTAAAAAAGAAGAATCTTCAATGTGGTGTAGGGGAGCTCCAATATCTATACAATATGCATCAAAAAGATATCGCTCTTTGTGTGAATGATCTTGATAAACTCTCTATAATCAATAAGCCACTTACCATTTCTACGATCAATGCCCAGTGTTTTGGTATGGGTGCCGTAAATATAGAAGAGTTTTTTCTAAAGCTTTTTAGTGGACAGCATATCAATAGAGATCTTTATATGATCTTAGAAGAGGGGATGAATGAGGTACAGCTAATAAACCAAACTCTTTCATTTATCCAACAGCTTTTTAATATCAATACCTACGTTAAACTCTATGGAAAACTTGATATCGTAGAGATCTGGGGATATAAGCTTCCTACAGCTATTGCAAATTCTCGTGCAAATGTGGCTATGAAATATCACCAGAATGATATTTTATCTATGCTTGAATATTTTCAAAATATAGAACTACAACTTAAAACAAAAACAAATTTAGATATAAATAGTTTTACCCAAGCTTCCTTTAGAAACTTTTCAGCAAATTTAAGATAATATTCGCCTCCAAAAGAGTGTTTTGTATTTTTTTACAAAACATCTTGACCTTACTGAATGGTGCCAACTATTCGGTTATATAACCAAAAGGAGAAAACTAAATGGCTAGAATTAGACATTATGAAACTATGTTTATCGTAAAACCTACGTTAACAGAGGAAGAGACACAAGCCCAAATCGCTGGTGTTAAAGAAAGAATTGAAAAAAATGGTGGTGAGATCGTATCTTGTGATGATATGGGAACTAGAAATCTTGCTTATGAGATTGAAAAACAAAAAAGAGGTTACTATTATGTAATCTACTTTAAAGCTCCATCTGAGTCTATTAAAGAATTAGAGAGAAATTTCAAAGTTAATGAAAATGTTATAAGATTTATTTTTGTAAAATATGAAAATAAAGCAGAGATCGCTCAATGGACTAAAATGTCAACTGAAGCATCTAAGAAGGCTGATAAGTAATTATCACTCATATAACTAAAGTTGCAAAGGGGGTACAAATGTATAATAAAGTTATCATGATAGGAAATTTAACAAGAGATATTGAACTAAGATATCTCCCATCAGGTATAGCTATTGCAAAAAGTGCAATTGCAACTAGTCATAGATATAAAGGCTCAGATGGTCAACAAAAAGAGGAAGTTTGTTTTTTAGATTTTAATGTATTTGGAAAAGCAGCTGAGATATTAAACCAATATGTGAGAAAAGGTTCAAAAGTTATGCTTGAAGGGCGATTAGTTTTTGAACAATGGCAGGCAAATGATGGAACAAATCGAAACCGTCATACACTAAGAGTTGATGAATTTAAATTTTTAGACTCTAAAGCTGACTCTCAAAATACTGGTGGAGGATATTCTCAACCACAGCAACAAATGCCAAATAATCAAGGGTACAACCAACAACCTCAGGCTCAAAGCTATAACCAAGCTCAAGCGATGCCTTATGACAATAACAACTATAATAAACCAAAACAAGGTGGAATGCAAAATCGGCAAGAGGAGATCGAACCGTATGAGCAAAACATTCCAACAATAGATATCGATAACGACGAAATACCGTTTTAGAAAAAGGAAATAAAAATGGCTGAAAGAAGAAAATTCGCAAAAAAATATTGTAAATACTCTGCAATGAAACTTGATTTCATTGATTATAAAAACACTGATCTTTTAAAGATCTCTTTAAGTGAAAGAGGTAAGATTATGCCAAGACGTCTTACTGGTACTTCAAAAACTTACCAAGAGCAAGTTGAAAAAGCGATTAAAAGAGCAAGACATATGGCACTTGTACCATATATCGTAGATACTCAAAATGTAACTGAGTCTGCATACTCT
>CBETOJ010000299.1:0-2216 GCA_965537725.1 uncultured Campylobacterales bacterium
TTTCCTCTAATAAAATTTCTAAAAGTATCAATTGTATTTGAAAGATATTGTGCGCTTTCATTGATATTTTTTATATTCTCTTCCATCAACTCATCACTTAACTCACCATAATCTTTTTGAAGTTTCATTCCAGTTGCAGCAACTGTGATTACACTAAGAGGTTGTCTCCATTGATGAGCGATATTCCCTATCATTTCGCCTAGAGCTACTAGTCTTGATTGTTGCTCTAATGTGGAAAGTTGTTCTTTATTTTTTGAGAGTTCTACTGCTATTCTTTCTTCTAAAGAATCATTTAACTCTTGTAACTCTTTGGTTTTTTCACTCACATTTTTCTCTAAAAGTTCTTCATAACGTTTAGATTCTGTAATATCTTTAAAAACAACAACCGCACCTGTTGCACCTGCAGGAGCAACTGTTATTGACATAGGAATAAATTTACCATCTTTTGTGATAAAATGTTCTGTAGAATGTCTCACTTGTTTATCTCTTAAAGTTTTATATATAGGACACTCTTCCTCTGGGTAAACGTTACCATCTAGACTATGATGATGAAATAGATGATGTTGATGAGTATTTAATATCTCATCTTCATTATATTTCAAAAGATCAAGACCCACTTTATTAATAAAAGTACAAAACCCTCTTTCATCCACTCCATATATACCATCTCCTATGGCATCGATCATTGTAGCCCTATCTATAATAAGCTCTTGCTCTTTTTTTACAGCTTCAAGCTTAAGGTTTATAAGCTGATCTTGTTGATCTTGTAAAAGCACAAAAGACTTTCTAAGATAAAGCATATTTCCGAGCATTATAAGAAGTAACAAACCGCTTGAAACCATCATTAATACCACAATATTATCAATAGATTCTATTTGTTTTTGATCTAGCATTTTATTTAAATTTTTCATCTCTTCACGTAGTTTATTATGCTTCTCTTGAGAAATGAGATAAGCTTTTCTTGCTTCTTGTAATCTGTTTTCAAGTAAAATAGATGTTGTTTCCACTGCATGTTTAAAAAACTCTATATAAAGAGTCTTTATCTTATCTACATCAAAACCTGCATTATTTAAATACAATAATCTATCAATTGCTCTATTTGATGCTATTGCAGCATTTGAAAGTAAATAATCATCTCTTAGATTAAAACTCAACTGCAGATTTTCACTCACTTCATTAATCTCATTTGAAAAAGAAGATATCTGTTGCTTTTGTAAAATGATTTTACTGAGATCATCATTTAACACTCGATAAATAATAAAAAATGTACTAATTACAAAGCCTACAACAATAATATTTGATATCACTATTTTTGTAAAGAATTTGCTATTCATCTATTTTAGCCCTGATAAATACATTTGTTTCAACTACACTTTGGGCATATTTTCCAAGTAACCAGTGTGAAAACTTTTTAGCTTCAATATTCTCTTTGTCATACACTACATTTAATTCTAATCTGATTAAATACTCATTATTAATTATTGTCTTAATAGTAGGAGTCACATTATCAAGCTGAAGAATTTTTATTGGCATATTATTTTTAATACTTTGGGTTGCTGCACCAAAAGATATAAAAGCAATAACATTTCTAAGTCCTCCAGTCCAAACAAGAGAATCATTATTCCCTCTAGCATCCCACGCAGTAGGTAGAACCATTTTTGAACTGTATCTATTATTTTTATCCAATGGATGATAAAGATCAAAAACCGTCGAAAAGTTTTGCATTGTTCCACGCCTAGGGTCTTTTGAAATTAGGATTATCTCATCATTTATATTTGTTAAACTATTCCAGTTTTTGATTTTTCCACTAAAAATATCTTTGATCTGTTTTGAAGTGATTGATTCAAGAGGATTTTGTTCATTTACTATAAAGACTAATGAGTCATAGGCTATAGTTACATATTCAACATCTGCTTTCTCTTCTTCAAAAAGAGCCCTATTCATCATTCCTATATCAGCTTTTTTTGATTTTACTGAGTCTATACCTAGTTTTGTTCCACCACCTTGAATATTTAAAAGGATCCCTGTCTCTTTTTTATACTGTTCAGCAACTTGTTCAATAATAGGTTGTACAGTAGTTGCACCAACTACAGAAAGTCTTGAAGCACCTTCTAAATAACAATAAAAAAAGAGAAACAGTAAAAGTATACTTTTCATCTTAGCCCCCGTAATACCTATATTGTACTATAATAAATTTTTACTTTACCTAAATATTA
>CBETOJ010000300.1:0-2203 GCA_965537725.1 uncultured Campylobacterales bacterium
ACTCAAGCGGTAGTTGATTATAGAAAAGCCCATAATATTACAGGAGAGCTTTTTATCGGGATGGATACCCATGCCCTCTCCACTCCTGCACATAATACTGCTCTTCAAGTTTTAGCTGCCAATGATGTGGATGTATATTATGCTGATAATTTTGAATATACCCCTACTCCTGTAATCTCCCATGCTATTTTAAATCATCCTGGAAGTGATGGAATCGTGATCACTCCATCTCATAATCCACCATGTGATGGAGGATTTAAATACAATGGAATCAATGGTGGGCCAGCAGATGGGGATATAACAAATTGGATACAAGATAAAGCCAATGAATATCTAAAAAACGATCTAGAGGGGGTCATCTATCTAAGTCTTGAAGAAGCAGTTGCATGTGAGTCAATCAAACCTTATGATTTTGTTACTCCTTATGTAAGCGATCTTAAACATGTGATTGAGATGGATGTGATAAGAGAAGCTAGTCTCAAAATTGGAGCGGATGCTATGGGTGGAAGTGGTATGAAATATTACCATGCGATCAAAGAGATGTATGGGTTAGATATTGAAGTATTTAATGATAGTGCTGATTTTACTTTTTCATTTATGCATTGTGATAAAGATGGAAAGATTCGAATGGACTGTTCATCTCCTTATGCAATGGCTGGGCTTATTGAATATAAAGATAAGTTTGATATCGCTTTTGGAAACGATACAGACTTTGATAGACATGGGATCATTACAAAAAGCAAAGGATTATTAAATCCAAATCATTATTTAAGTGTGGCTATTGATTACCTTTGTAAAAATAGAGAGTTTGATGGTCTTGGAATCGGAAAAACATTGGTAAGTAGCTCGATGATTGACAGAGTTGCAAATGATAATCAAAAAGAGGTTTTAGAGACTCCTGTAGGGTTTAAATGGTTTGTAAAACCTTTAATTGATGGCAAAGTATTCTTTGGTGGAGAAGAGAGTGCTGGAGCTAGCTTTTTACGATTTGATAAAAGAATATGGTCAACAGATAAAGATGGGATCATCTTAAATCTTCTAGCAGCTGAAATCTTAGCAAATACAAAAAAAGATCCAGGTGAGTACTACGAAGAACTCACTCAAAAGCATGGAAACCCAATTTATAAAAGAATAGATGCTCCTGCAAATAGTGAACAAAAAACAATTTTGAAAAATCTTACTCCTGAAGATATTAAAGCTGATACCTTAGCAGGGGAGAAAATAGAATCTATCCTTACAAGTGCAAGCAATGGTGCAAAAATTGGAGGGCTAAAAATCAATACAGCCAATGGATGGTGTGCTTTAAGACCTTCAGGAACTGAAGATATCTATAAGATCTATAGTGAAAGCTTTATTGATGAGACACATCTTGAAGCTATTTTAGAAGATGCACAAAAAATTGTGTCATCTTTATTTTAGTGAAGCTAGTTTTCGTTATAATTTTGGATAAAATTAAAAAGGTTTCTAAAGTATGATCGAAGTATATAATGCCATTACAAATATTGCAAATATTATTGAAAAAGATGTTTTCATAGGATATGATAACTTTACAGGGGAGAATAAAACTCCTCTTGATATTCATAATGATGTGTACAAATATTGTGCAGATATTATTGAAAAGGAGTTTGAGTATCTAAAAAGTATAAAAGGTATTATAGGAAAAGATAAAAAGCAGTTTTGTGCAGTGAACCCTGAAAAAGGGAAATATCTTGTGAGCTTTGTAGCGATTGATAATATCGATCTTTTAGATGTAAACTTTTCTCTTGGAACAATCTTTGGGATCTATGAAAATGAGTTTGAAGCTGAAAATCTAAAAGCTGCTATTTATATCACTTATGGACCAACTTTCCAACTTGTCTTTGCTTCTAAAGATGAGGGGGTAAAATACTTCTCAAATGAGCATGGAGAATTTGCACAACAAGATCCTTTGGAGCTTAAAACAAAAGGGAAGATCAATTCAACTGCTGGAATTAGAAATGAATTTAGTGATGATCATATCAAACTTATAGATAGTTTTTTTAACGAAGGGTATCGACTAAGATTTAGTAACTCTTTAGCTCTTGACACTCACCAAATTCTTTTTAAACAAGGTGGAATCTACTCTTCTCCATCTACAAAATCAAATAAAGAGGGAACTTTAGAGATCATCTTTGAAGCTTTTCCAATTGCCTTTATTATTGAGCTTGCTAATGGTGAAGCGATA
>CBETOJ010000301.1:0-2200 GCA_965537725.1 uncultured Campylobacterales bacterium
TGAGACCCATTGGGAAAATAAAGAATTTCAATATGAAAGAGTTTAATGGATAAAAAACCGATCTATTTATGTGCAATTTGCAACTGTGAAAGTGGTACTTGTAACGAAGATTGCAAGTTTTGTACACAAAGTGTAAAATATAAAGCGGATATACAAAGGTACAAAAAAAAAGAGTTTGATACTATTTTAGAAGAAGCGAGGCAAGCTAGAAAAAACAAAGCTGTTGGGTTTTGTCTAGTTACTGCTGGAAAAGGTTTAACCGATGATCGACTTGAATTTATTTGTGAGGCTGCTAAACTTATAAAAAAAGAGGATCTTGACTTAAAACTTATTGCTTGTAATGGAACAGCAAGTTATGAACAGCTACAAGAACTACAAAAAGCAGGCGTAGATAACTATAATCATAACCTTGAAACTTCCCGTGAGTTTTATCCACAAATTGTGACAACTCATTCTTGGGATGAAAGATATGAAACCTGTGAAAATGTAAATAGAGTTGGATTAAAACTTGTGTGTGGAGGGATTTTTGGACTAGGTGAAAGTGAAGATGATAGAATATCAATGCTAAAATCTATCGCATCTTTAGATCCTATGAATGTTCCTATTAATTTTTTTCATCCTAATGTTGCCTTACCTATTGTAAAAAACTCTATTGATAAAAACAAAGCTTTTGAACTTATTGAACTTACAAAAAAGATGGTTCCAAATGCTCATAAAATCATGGTTGCTGGTGGGAGAGAGTTGATGTTTCAAAAAGATCAATATAAAGTGTTTGAACATGGTGCAAATTCAATTGTGATAGGAAACTATCTTACAACACTTGGAGATCATGTAAGTACTGAAATTCAAAATATTGAAGCTCTTGGATACTCTATAGCTTCTCACTGTACAAAATAAAGGTAGCTCTTGGCAAATGAAGTTCTACTAATCATTACAATATCAACAATTATATTTACTTCCCCTTTGATTGCAAAGGTGATAAAAGTTCCTATTATACCTATAGAGATCTTTCTTGGATCCCTTTTTACCTATTATGGTTTTATTCATGAGAACCATCTTTTTGATCTAGTAGCAGAACTGGGCTTTTTATTTTTAATGTTCCTTGCTGGTCTTGAAGTGGATCTAAAACAACTTTTAAAAGTCTCCCCAAGCCTTTTAAAAAAAGGATTGATCTATTCTGTTTTACTCTATGTATTTGCAGCCATTTTAAGTTACGGCTTTGATCTTTCAAAAATTTTTATTGTAACCATGCCACTTATCTCCATGGGGCTTTTAGCCGTGCTTAAAAAAGAGTATGGAAATGTCCCTTGGCTTAATCTTGCAATCACCATAGGACTGATTGGAGAGATCATCTCAATCATTGTTCTAACAGCAGTGAGTGCTGGATTAGAGTTTGGCTTTGGAAGTCAATTTTATAGTACCTTACTAGAACTGAGTATTGTTTTTATTATAATGGTTGTCTTTTATTACTTTTTCCACAATCTTATTTGGTGGAAACCCTCTTTAAAAACTTATCTTATGCCAAAAGATGATAATCAAGAACAAGATATAAGAGTCTCTATGGGGATCTTTTTTATTATGGTAGCAGTTATGATCTATTTACACCTTGAAGTAGCTCTTGGAGCATTTATCGCTGGAGTATTTATCAAAACATTTTTTGAACATAATAAAGATCTTCCTCATAAACTAGAGCATTTTGGATTTGGATGGCTGGTTCCTGTATTTTTTATCTGGATAGGGAGTTCATTTGATCTAGAATCTATTTTTATGGACAATCTTATCCAAACAGCTCTATTGATCACATTTGCAATGATAGGGATTAGAATCATAAGCTCATTTATTTTTATAAAAGATCTAGGGCCTCAAAATGTTGTGATCTTTGCTTTATCGCACTCTATGCCTTTAACCCTATTGATTGCAGTTGCTACCTTAGCATTTCAAAACCAAAGTATTAGTCAGTTTTACTATTTTGCATTTATATTAAGTGCGATATTTGAAGTAATTATTGGGATGATCTTGATAAGATTTATTATAAAAGTGGTAGTAAATAAACCTAAAACATCAAAAAGAAATTAGATCTTTTCTATTTTGATGATTCCAGCTTTTGTATCAATAGTCTCTTTAAATTCACTTGTCTCACCTTGGAGATCAATAACGATTCTAAAAAAACCTTTTTCTCTATGAGTTCCTACAGCATATG
>CBETOJ010000302.1:0-2199 GCA_965537725.1 uncultured Campylobacterales bacterium
TAATAATTAGTATAATTTAATTACTTAAGGAATATATAAAAATGGATATTAACGCAATAGCAAAAGAGGTTTTTGCCATTGAATCTAAAGAGATAGCAAACCTATCTGTTTTACTTACAGATGATTTTAAAAATGCAATTAATGCGGTGTATCAAAGCAAAGGAAAATTTATAATCTCAGGAATGGGAAAGTCTGGGATTATAGGAAAAAAGATCGCAGCCACATTAGCAAGTACAGGGACACCAAGTTTTTTTCTTCACCCAGGAGAAGCATATCATGGTGATCTTGGGATGATAGAACAAGATGATATCGTATTACTTATCTCAAACTCTGGAGAGACAGATGAAGTATTAAAACTTATACCATTTCTAAAGTCATGTGGAAATATCACTATCTCTATGAGTGGAAATCCAGAATCAACTTTAGCAAAAAATACAGAGTACCATCTTAATGTAAATGTAGAGCATGAAGCTTGTCCATTACAACTTGCTCCTACAAGTTCAACGACAGCAACACTTGTAATGGGTGATGCTATCGCAGTAGCTTTGATGAAACTACGTGACTTTAAAGATGAAAACTTTGCTAAGTTTCATCCAGGAGGAAGTTTAGGAAGAAGGCTTTTAACTACAGTTGAAAGTGTTATGAAAAAAGATAATCTTCCAATATGTGATAAAACTGCTGATGTAAAAGATGTGATCCATAAAATAACAGATGGAAAATGTGGTCTGGTTGTGATTCTAGAAAATGATACTATTGTAGGAATTATCACAGATGGTGATATTAGAAGGTTTATGGAAAAAGAGGAAGAGAGGTTTTTTAATCTAAAAGCAGATGATATGATGAGTAGTGAGCCAAAAACTATTGTAGAGACAAGAAAGCTTACAGAAGCAAATGATCTTATGGCTGAATATAAAATAAACTCATTATTAGTAGTTAATGAGATAAATAAACTAACTGGAATAATCCAGATGTATGATCTATAAGAGGAATAGTATGATTTTAATGATAGATAATTATGATAGTTTTACATACAATATCGTTCAATATTGTTTAGAACTAGGAGCTGATCTAAAAGTGATCAGAAATGATGAAATGAGTGTTGAAGAGATTAAAAAGCTTCATCCTCAAAAAATCATAATCTCCCCTGGACCAGCAACTCCAGATGATGCAGGAGTATGTTTAGAAGTGATTAAAGAGCTTGGAGATACCATCCCTATTTTAGGAATATGTTTAGGTCATCAAAGTATTGCACAGGTATATGGAGCAAATGTTATAAAAGCTCCTAATATGATGCATGGAAAAACATCACAAATAGAAGTTGTATGTGATGATCTTATCTTTAAAGGTCTTCCAAAGGTGATGACTGAAACGAGGTATCATTCTTTAACTGTTGAAAAAGAGAATCTCCCTACAAATATCATAGTTACATCAAAAAGTCTTGATGATCATGAGATAATGTCATTAAAGATAAAAGATAAAGATATATATGGAGTACAGTTCCATCCTGAATCAGTTATGAGCCAATATGGGCATGAGATGATACAAAACTTTTTAGACTTATAACATGGTGCAAGTAAATAGTTTAATATATAAATATCTCTTTGGTTTTTTATTAACTCTACATTTTGTATTTTTACTATTACTTGCCAATGATTTTAGCATCTCTTATAAAGAGGCTGAAATCTTCTTCAATGAAAGCTCCCTACTCCTTTCAACTATTTTAAATATATCTACCTCTCTTTTGGGTCAAAATGATATAGCGATTAGACTCCCCTTTATATTGTTTTATATGGCAAGTTCTCTCTTGCTTTATCTTTTAACACAAAATTATTTTAAACAAAAGATAGATCAGCTTATAAGTATTGCTGTATTTATGATGTTACCTGGAGTAAATAGTGCAGCACTGCTAGTAAATGAAGCTATTATAGTGGTCTTTTTTACTTTATTGTATCTTTATATATATAAGATGAAGGGGCAAGAGTGTTATCTGTTGGCTTTTTTAATATATCTTTATTAATAACTCCTTTGCCATACTTTTTTTGGCATTGTTTTTTAGAGGAATGGCTAAAAAAGACAATATCTTGATAGTGATCACTTTAGTCTTTTTTGGAGTATCAATGGGGATGTATGGCTTTGATATTGGTGGTAAACCTAGAGGATATTTTATAGATACTTTTGGAGTATATGCTTCTATTTTCT
>CBETOJ010000303.1:0-2194 GCA_965537725.1 uncultured Campylobacterales bacterium
TTTTGCAGAAAGGGTTTTTAAACTGACAAATTCATCACTTATAAAAAGTGGTAGTCCATTATGAAGTAAAAGTTGTTTTTCTAACTCAATAGAGTCAAAAAAACGATCAGACTTTTCTAATATATGATCAAACTCTTGTCTACTAAGAGGTGATTCTAGAAGTTTTTTAAGGAGTTTATTAATGTATTTCATTGAGCTTTTGGACAAAATCTATCATTTTATATTTATCTTTTTTCCCTTTAGATTGCTCTACACCACTACTTACATCTACGCCATAAAAATTATAAGATTTTAGCTCATGAAGATTTTCACTTTTGAGTCCACCTGCTAAGATAAACTTTGAACAATCAACACCCTCAAAGAATTCTAAAGCAACTCTTTTTCCAGCTCCACCAAACTCCTCTACAAAAGCATCAATCAAAAAGTATTGATCTTGTGGTAAACTTAAGATGTCCTTTTTTGTTTGAACTCTTACCACATCTATATATTTACTTTGTAAGGCTTGATAAAAATTTCCATCAGCATTTTCATGAATGATCTGTGCTATATCTACCATAGATCTTTTACAGATAAAATCGATTTGTGGAGGATACATATTGACAAATAAACCTACACTTTGTACAAAAGGAGGAAGTTGTTCAATGATCTTTTTTGCATCATTTGGATGAATATATCTTGGGCTTTTTTCATAAAAAACAAACCCTAAAGCATCTGCACCAGCTGCAACTGCATCTAAAGCATCTTCTAAGTTGGTTATTCCACAGATCTTAACACGCATAGCTTATACTTTTAAAGAATCTATCGCTTTTGAGTAATCATCGCTTCCATATACATAACTTCCCGCAACCACTACATCTACCCCAGCATTTTTGAGTTCCGTTATATTCTCACCATTTACTCCACCATCAACTTCAATAAGGCAATTTGGATTTCTTTTATTAATAAGCTCTTTAAGCTTTGCTGCTTTTTCAATCACTGAAGAGATAAACTTTTGTCCTCCAAACCCTGGGTTTACAGACATTAAAAGAACCATATCAAGGTCTTCTAAAAGATACTCTATTGTCTCTGGTGGAGTATGAGGGTTTAGAGTAATAGCTGGTTTAATACCATAACTTCTAATCTTTTGAATAAGTCTATGGGGATGTTTTTCCTCTTCAATATGAAAAGAGATATATTCAGGTTTGAGTGGAGCAAAAAGCTCCACAAAAAATGTATTGTTTTGAACCATAAGATGGATATCTAATGGTTTTGTAGCTGCTTTTGCTACACTACTTACAACAACTGGTCCAATAGTAAGATTAGGAACAAAGTGTCCATCCATAACATCCACATGAACAAGGTCACAACCCCCATCACAAATAGCTTTCACTTCTTCGTTTAATTTTCCAAAGTCTGCACTTAATATACTTGGAGCAACGAGCATAAAACTTCCTTTTATTTAAATTGTGAGATTATATCGTAATCTCATTTAACACTCCACAATCATTTCACAATCATTTCACAATTGTTTTATAAGCTTCTTTATATAAATTAAAGGAGGATAAAATGAAAAAACTTTTATTACTTATATCACTTACAACTTTAGGATTTAGTTCACCTTATTATGGTGATTCAGATAAAAACTATTATGATGATATGGAAACAGGTTTTGTAAAATACAAAGTGATCTCCTCTACTCCTATAACAAAAGAGCTTACAAGAAGAGTACGAGTTGGGGATGAGATACAAGATAGAGTAGTGAATAAAAGAGTGCCCTGTGGAAATAGCTACAGAGATACTAACTCTATTGGATTTGATACTATTTTAGGAACTGTAGCTGGAATAGCTATAGGAAATCAATTTAAAAATCATAGAGATACTGCTAAAGTGATTGGTGGGATTGGTGGAGGATACCTTGCTAATCAGATGAGAAATAGTGGATCAGAAAACTGTTATCAACAAACAACCATTCAAGAGTATATCCCTAGGTATGAAACTAAAATAGAGCAAATAACAGTTGGATATAATAATTGTGCTTTTGTAGATGGTAAAAAGATCTGCAAAGAATCTCAAGAAAAACGAGACTACTTAAAAATTAAAAAAACTTATACTGTCTATTAATTTAAACAGTATAGGTAAAACTCCCTAAATAATACAAATTTATATAAAAAATTTTACAATTCCACAAATATTCCATCAATTTTTAGTATTTTAT
>CBETOJ010000304.1:0-2144 GCA_965537725.1 uncultured Campylobacterales bacterium
ATACGACTGTAATATTTTTATGCCTATGTACTTTTGCACTGAGTCCTGGAAAATATGCAGTAGTTTCTTCAGATTCAATAGAACCACTTTGTCCTATGATTCGAGGATTTATAAGCTCTAGTAGCTTTTGATCTTGATCTTTTACCACTACTACATTATATTGATTTCCTATTTGATAAGCTGCAAGGCCTTGAAGATTATTTGCGGTGATTGTATCTTTAAGGTCACCAAGAAGTTCATCTAAAGAGCCGTCAAAGACTCTTATATCTGTGGAATACTCTACACTTGGAGGTGTAGGGTATTTTACAATATCTCTAACCATAAAAAGTTAGTGACTCTTTTTCACAACAATCAACATCTTGATATTGATCACAATAAATCGAATAAATTGCCAAATAATACAAGTTCGTAGTTTTTTTGCAAACCATCCTGGAGTCATCGTTGTAAAGTTTTGTCCGTATGCTTCAATATTCTCTTCACCATATTTACTCATAATATTTCCTTTGTAATAGTTTTATTTTATATTTTATTCTGGAATCAATGTCCAACCAGCTTTGAGTTTTGCTTTATAGATAAACATATGGTGTAAAATATGTTTGATCCAGTGACCAGCAAGTCCAATCTCTCCAAAAGTATACTCTGTATCTCTACCAGTTCCAGGATACTTGTCAAAATCAGGGACAACTGGATAGATAGTCATAGCAGCAGCTGTTCCATCAAATAAACCTTTTCCTGCACTAGCCACACACGCGGCACCCATCTCAGCCATACTCGCTTCATGGATCTTTGCATTTGATCCATCTTTGATCATATTACAAATAGAGTGTGCTACAGTTTTTCCCATTATACCTGATGGCATACCTGTTCTTGGAGGTGTAGGTCCTATTGCAGTTCCATTTGGTGATTTCATTGGTTTTGAGATAGGGTGTGGTGGTGCAAAAGCGATACCACAAGCGAACATATTTGGATATGTTGGGTTTTGGTATTTTTTAGGCCAATCACTTGCTTTCCAGTTTTCATATGCTCCAGCTCCATAGTTTGCATCAACTTTCATAAATCCATTTGGAGCAAAAATAGTATCTGTGATATCTGAGCCATCTTTATCAAATGCTTTGAGTCCAACTCCTGCAAATGGAGGGATCAGCATAGAAAAATCAAACTCTTCTTCGCCAGTAGTTCCATCTAGAAGCTCATAGGATACTTTCCCTTCTTCTACTTTATTTACATGGGCCCCAATGATCCAATTAACTCCACGCTCAGTAAATAATGATTCTGCAAAGATTTTAGAACTTACTGCGTATCCCATAGCTTTCATATGAAGTCCACCCACTCCAAAATCGCCTAAAAATGACTCATTTGAGATCCATTTAATATCAGCTAAGTCTCTTACTCCCGCTTTTTTAAGTTCATGCTCAATATTAAAGATATATTCAAAGGCAGCACCTTGACAAGTACAAAGACCATGTCCAGTTCCTATTAAGAACTTTTGCCTTTCCCCTTTTTTCATTTTTTCGATACATTTATTAAGTTCATCATTAGCATGAGCTGCATGATCTGCTGTACAAACCGAAACAGTATGTTCTCCTAGTTGACTTCCTTCTCCAAGCCCTGGTGTTGCACCAAAGTTTAGTTTTGGTCCAGTTGCGTTGATTAAGTAATCATATTCTACTTCTTCAGTTTGTCCAGTTTTATTTTGACCAGTATATTCAATAGTTACATATGCTGTATCACTTCCCTCTTTTCCATTTGGATGGATAGAGACACCTTTTGCTTGTCTATAATTGATTCCAATTTTTTTATATACAGGTTCTAAATCAAATGTCACATCACTTGTTTTCATTTGACCAACCCCAACCCAAATATTTGATGGGATCCAGTTCCATTTACTATTTGGTGTTACTACTATAACTTCATGATCTTTTCCTAGCCATTTTTTTGCGAAAGTTGCCGCAGTATGCCCAGAAACACCCCCTCCTAAAACAATTACTTTTGCCATATTAATTCCTTGTGATTTTAAGTTGAACAATTCGACCAGTGGTCAACTATAAGAAATGATAATACTATATAGTTTATATTTCGCTTAAACTTATTAGAGAATTTTATAATTCTTCTAAGACTTTTATTTGAAAAATTGATAGTTAAAA
>CBETOJ010000305.1:0-2140 GCA_965537725.1 uncultured Campylobacterales bacterium
GTAGCTGTTGCTCCTTTATATAATTCTTTATAGTCATCATCTTTATATATTTCCCAATTTTTTAATTTTAAATTTAATTTATATTCAATGAGTGGATACAACAAACTTTTTAAAGATGCTGTTGCATTTAAACTACTTGAATACTCATCAGGATTGAGTGTAAATCCAGAGTCTATATGACCATCTAAATTATTATCAAGTTTAATACCGCTTCTTACATTTCCAAATTTTAAAGGAGCAACAAGAGCAAACTTTACTGCTGGTGCTGTATTGACTAATGGAAATATATATGCATTTGCATTGGCATCTATCTCAATGCTCATACCACTTTCATCAATATTTTGTGGAGTATTAACGACACTTGTAAGTTTACGTAAACCGTAACTATTCCTAGTATCATATGTTAAAGTAGTAGATCCTGTTCTTTTTGAATAAGAACTTGCTTTAAAGTTTCCTTTTACCGTTCCACTTGCACCTACAGCAATATCAGGTTTAATATATACAGAAAATGTTGCTAAATGAGCATAAGGATGCGGTACATTAACGGAAAATCCTTTTGTAAGTTCTAAATTTGTATCCCAGCTATTTGAAAGTTCTCCATCTATTTCAAATACAAGATTTGATTCAAAATATGCACTATTGGTAAGTGTAAAAGTAAAAATATCATCATCAAATAACTCAACATCATACATCACATCTAAGTTTGCGCCGATTCCAAACTCTACGTAAGACCCCTCTGTAGAAAATGTTAATCCATATTTTTCTACTGACTCTCCTAAATCTATATTATTATTGTATTGTGCATCAACACTACCACTTATTCGTTCACTTTTTTCCCTGGGAATCTCTACAGGGATAGTATATCCTTTTGGTATATCGATACGTAATACTGGTTCTTTTTGTTTTATTGTTTCCATTGAACGAGTTGTCTTATTATAGACTTTTTTCGTTATCTCTTTTTCTTTTATGCTTACATTAAGTTTTTGAGTATTTAAGTGATCATATTTTCCTACATTTGAAGTTTGTGTAGAACGTCTTACAGCTTTTGTTATATTACTTACAATAGTACTATTATCAAATGTTAGATTAAGTGTTTTATATACCTCAGATATATCTTCTGCTTCTCTTAATTTAGCTATAGGTTCCCCTTGATCGTTTGTACCAACTGATTCAACAATACCTTTGAACTCTCCATTATAAAAGATTGGTTTATTTAGATATGTACTGGTACTAGCAATATCAGCAGCAATAATCACTTCATCCTCAGTAGCGGTAGATTTATAGATATTTACATCTGCTGTTTCACTATTTCTTGTTACTTCTACTGTTGAGTTCACTTCATCTGTAATTATTTGAATCGCACAATATGCACTACCGTCTTCATTATAAACTAATTCTTCTCCATCTTCACATGTTGGACAATTAAAACCATCATCTTTACAATTCATATCAACACACATGCCATCTACATAACTCTGTGTACTTGAACAACCACTTAATTTATATAGTTTTATACTAATAGAGCTTTCATCTGCTGTTACATCTTCCATTAAGGTTTTTGCTTCTGTAAGATCTGTTTTCCCTGCATTTGCAAAATAAAGCCCTAATTTTGTTTTATTAGCTAATACTGCTGCATCATCCGGGTTTCCTGTTGGTGATTCTGCACCATTGATCACTGTTTGTATAAATAGATTTTTTGAATATTTACCAAGGTTTAATTCATTTTCCCAATAGTTCCATCCTGATGTATCTGGGTCTCTATTAAAAAGATTGTTATACACTGCTTTTACAAAATCTCTATTTGTTGTGCTTAATGGATATAAAGCCTGAGTTTCAGGCTGATCAAAAAAAGATTGGGCAATTTGAGACAATTTTAATCCTGAATCATTAAGCCAATAGTTTAAACCATTACTATCTGGTGCTCTATTAAACGTAGCGACATAAAGTTTGACAATTTCCTCTTTTGTAGGAAAATTTTCACTTGCATTTAACGTAGAAATAAAAAATATTATGCTAAATACACTCAGTAATATTCTCGAAGCCATCTTACATCTCCTATATAATTAAAAAATTTAAGTATATTATCAAAAAAAGAGTAATAAATATATTAAGAAATAATCAATATGTGTCTCTTAAAAGG
>CBETOJ010000306.1:0-2134 GCA_965537725.1 uncultured Campylobacterales bacterium
CCCTTCAACAATATCATCAATATAGGTAAAATCTCGTAGCATTTCCCCATTATTAAATACATCAATAGTTTTATTTTCTAACGCTGCTTTTGTAAATAAAAATAGTGCCATATCAGGTCTTCCCCAAGGCCCATAAACCGTAAAAAATCGCAACCCTGTAGTAGCTATTCCAAAAAGGTGAGAATAGGTATGTGCCATAAGCTCATTTGATTTTTTACTAGCAGCATAGAGTGAAATAGGGTGGTCTACATTATGTGAAGTTGAAAAAGGAAGTTCTTCGTTCAGACCATAAACAGAGGAACTTGAAGCATAAGAGAGGTTTTTTACCTCATGGTGTCTACATGCTTCTAAAATATTCATAAATCCTACAATATTTGATCCCATATAAGCATCAGGATTTGTAAGAGAATATCTCACCCCTGCTTGAGCAGCAAGGTTACATACCGCATCAAATTTTTCATTTTCAAAAAGTGTCATAATGGCATCTTTATCTTCAAGTTGCAATTTGATAAATTTATAATTTGGATAGGTTTTACTTTGTAAAAGTTCATTAAAGGCGATCTTTTCACCATCTTCTAAGGTATCAATGATCCCAGCTCTTTGAAGTCTTCCATATTTTACATTTTGATCATAATAGTCATTGATATTATCTAATCCTACAACTTCATCACCACGTTCTAATAATTTGATTGCTAAATGACTTCCTATAAACCCTGCTGTTCCTGTTACTAATATTTTCATTTTCTCTCCAACTTAACTATCACTATTAAATATATCTCGTGTATATACTTTCTCTTTTACATCTATTATAGATTCACTTAATCTATTTGCTACGATCACATCACTACTTTTTTTAAATTCATCTAAATTTTTAATAACACGTGAATTAAAAAACTCATCCTCTTTTAAGTTTGGCTCATAGATCACTACAGGAATTCCTTTTGCTTTTAAACGTTTCATAATCCCTTGAATTGCTGAACTTCTAAAATTATCTGATCCACTTTTCATCACAAGTCTATAGATCCCAACTGTTTTATTTGTATGGATATTATCAGGGTTTTGTGCTGTTAGATGAAGCTTTTTAATAATACTATCTGCAACAAAATCTTTTCGTGTACTATTTGCTTTTACAATCGCTTCGATCATATTTGATGGCACGTCTTTATAGTTTGCAAGGAGTTGTTTTGTATCTTTTGGAAGACAATATCCCCCATATCCAAAACTTGGGTTATTATAGTGGCTTCCAATTCTAGGATCAAGCCCAACGCCTTTAATAATTTGTTCTGTATCTAGCCCATGAGCTTCGGCATAAGAGTCTAGTTCATTAAAATAAGCTACTCTCATCGCTAGATAAGTATTGGCAAAAAGTTTAATTGCTTCTGCTTCAGTTGAGTTTGTAAAAAGGGTTTCTACATCCTTTTTAATGGCACCTTGTTTTAAAAGGTTTGCAAAAGTTGTTGCTCTCTCACTAATCTCTCCTACTATAATTCTACTTGGATATAAGTTATCATATAAAGCTTTCCCTTCTCGTAAAAATTCAGGAGAGAAGATAATATTACTGGTGTTAAATTTTTCATTAATAGCTTGCGTATAACCAACAGGAATAGTTGATTTGATGATCATTGTGGTATCTGGATTGATACTAAGAACATCTGAGATTACGAACTCTATAGATTTTGTATTAAAATAGTTTGTCTCTGGGTCATAATCTGTTGGAGTTGCTATGATCACATAATCAGCATCTTTATAGGCTTGTTCTTTATCTAAGGTTGCTGTAAAGTTTAGATTGTCTTTTAGAAGATATTCTTCTATCTCTTTATCCTCAATAGGTGACTTTTTTTGGTTTAAAAGCTCCACTTTTTGGGGGATGATATCAAGCGCTACCACTTCATTGTGTTGTGCTAATAATAAACCGTTAGAAAGTCCTACGTATCCTGTTCCTGCTATTGCTATTTTCATTCTTTCTCGTTTCCTATTTCTTAATCTCAAAATGGTGAATTATATCTATTTTTTCTTAGCTTTTAGATAAGCACGCTTGGGAGCGGGATATCCTTCAACTGTTTTACTTTTATCCTCTTCATCTAAAAACTGATCTAAACTTTGTTCAAAACTCCACTCAGTCACTCTTTGTTCA
>CBETOJ010000307.1:0-2131 GCA_965537725.1 uncultured Campylobacterales bacterium
ATTTTTTATCTCTTGTCAAGAGGTTTTGCTTAATTTGTGCTTAAATTTTGGAATTTCTCCAATTTACTCTTTCCTCTACTCCTCTTTTTACTTTAAATCGTAGTTGTCTATATAGAGAAGAATGTAGATTCTATCGCGTTTATCAGTATATTTTTCTGTTTTTAAAACTTCTAAATAGTTACGCATTATTTTGTTTGTTAGTTTTGCATTTTCAAATTTTTCCATCAATTGGCGTTTTGCTCTACTTCTTGCAAGATTTTCTTGGTAGTATTTCCCATTATAATGCTTATTAGAAAAACCTATTCCATAATATTTATATTCAAGATTGTTTTTATTATGAACCCATAATGGAACTCCATCTTCATCTGTTTCAGAGTCTTCAAGGTCTCGAAGTCTTTTTATTTTAATATCGGCTAATGGTGTAAAAACTCCCTGTGGATATTGTTTCTTATAAAGTTTTAACATCTCAATATCATTGGAATCTTTTACTTCATCCCAGAACATTCTTTCATTTTTATCCCCACTAGCTAATAGTATAGAAGAGACTAAACAACTTAACAATATTTTTTTTATCATAATTTTATCACCTTTGCACCATATCCACCCTCTTTTGCTGTAGCATCATTGTAGCTTACTACTCTTGGATGAGTATCTAAAAACTTTGCAACTGCATGGGAAAGTTTTCCTGTTCCTATTCCATGATACACTAAAACCTCATCAAACCCTGCAATTAAACTATCAGATATAAATCGATCCAAGTTTTCTAATGCCTCTTCGACTCTTTTTCCATGAAGATCAAGTTTTATATGTCCTGAATCTGGCTTTTGTACATTGATCTTAATATTTTTTGGTTTTGGTTTTGGAATATTTCCACTTCTTTTAAGACTTACTAATGGCAATAATAGTTTTAAACCATCATCAGTCTCAACCATTGCTTTTTTCCCTTTGATCGATGTTAACACACCTTTTGTATTGTTATATTTAACTCTATCACCTACTTTAAGTTCTTGTGGTTTTTCTAATTTTTCTACTTTTATTTGTTGCTTTTTTTGATGAACTTTATTTAAAACCCTATGTTGTTCTTTTGTATTATTAAGCTTCACGGCTTCTTTTACTTCATCAATTGCTTCTAAATATTCTCGTTCAAGTTGTGCTTTTCTACCCTCAAGTTTTTTATCTACAGTCTCTTTTTGATCTTTTAAGTTTTGCTCTAGCCTTTTAGTATTTTCAATTCTTTCATCTAAGATTTGAATCTTTTTTTGGTATTCTCGTTCAAGATCACTACTTCTTTGAATCAGATCATTTAACTTATCTTTATCCTGTCCATATACCTCTTTTGCTTTTGTAATAACACCCTGAGGAATATGATATCTTAATGCTGTCTCAAAAGCGTATGATCTACCAATTGTTCCATGTAAAAACTCATAGGTTGGTTTACGCGCTTCTTCATCATACAAGGCTGCAATAAGATCAACATGTTCATTGGCTGCTAAAAGAGAGGCTAATCTTTTATGGTGAGTTGTTACAATAATTTTAATATTTTTTTGTATCAACTCTTCAATGATTACTTTAAAAAGTGATGCAGCTTCATCACTATCTGTTCCAAGTTCTATCTCATCGACTCCAACTATTGCATTTGACTTTGAAAATAGTTTACTAAATTCAAGCATACGCCCTGCAAAAGTTGATATGTCATTTTTTACATTCTGAGGATCATCTAAGATCGCTTCAATATTTTTATAAGTTCCTATTTGAGTTGCAGGGTCACAGTCATAAGGGATAAGGTATTTTGACATATATACTGAACTAAGTATTGACTTAAGCAACATGGTTTTACCACCAGCATTTACCCCTGTGACCATTATTACATCTTTGGTAAAATCTACAGTGATACTTTTTGGGTTTTCTAATGCTGGATGTTTAAAATTGACTAATTTCTGAACTTTGTGATTGTTTTTAGGTAAGATAAATTGCAGATTATTATTTTTAGCAAATTGTACCCTTGCTTGATAGTGATCAAATCTATCAAACTCTTTATTAATATATTTTAAAAACATTAAATGTTTTGATAAAGTACTACTGATCTCTTTTGTTATGGTATAAAGAATCTCCTCTTTGAGATTCATAAGAT
>CBETOJ010000308.1:0-2119 GCA_965537725.1 uncultured Campylobacterales bacterium
ACTTATTACATTCATATCAAATTATAAATATTGTTCCCTTAAAAGGAACTTTCATTAAATCAAAAAGTATATAAATATAAAAACCTAAATATTTTTTTATAAAACTTCATCTATAATTCCATTACTTACAAAAAAAAGTAAGCGATAAAACAAAGTATCTACACTTCTTATCTTAATATATAGGAGAAATACAATGGCACAATGGTATACACAAGACGACTATTGCTTCACACATCAAGACAAAATAGAAATCAATCTCAAAGCAACATCAGCAAATAATATTATCGTATCGATTTTTGATCATAATAGAGATGCAGGAAATACATTAGTAGAAGAAAGTACTGAAAGCTCTTTGGACTCAGTCCAAGAGAAGATCTCTTCATATATCAATGAAAAGATCAATGTACTTTCAATAACAAAATTACTAGCACTTCAAAAATAGTTTTTGAAGTGTAGATATTTTTAGATTATAAAGCTTGAAGAGTCTCTTCTAGACTTTTCATATCACTTACATTTAGAGTAGGTGTAGACTTATCTATCTTCCTATTAAGCCCTTTCAATACAGCCCCATTTCCAAACTCAATAAAACAATCCACATCACCAGAAGTTGCTACAATAGAGTGTTTATATTTTACAGGAGAAATAAGTTGCTTACCAAGTAAATCAAAGGCTTCATCTTTTGACTCATAAGGCTCAGCAGTTACATTTGATATGATCTTCGTATCAAACTTATCAGTAATAAAATCATGTAAATAAGGTTCTAGTTTTATAATAGCACTCTCTAGTAGTTCACAATGACTAGCAACAGACATATCAAGAACGATAGCTCTTTTAGCACCTGCTTCTTTAAACTGATCCGCCGTAGATTCAAGGTCAGCTTTAATCCCTGCAACAACTATCTGACCATCTTGGTTATAGTTTGCAGCCCAGATCTTTTTGTCTTCACCTCTTAGCTTTTCACAAAGATACTCTACACTTGCATCATCAAGTCCAACAAGTGCCATCATACCAGCCCCTGCTCCCTCGCACGCTTCATTCATAAAAAGACCTCTTTTATGTACAAGTTCTACTGCATCTAAATAATCAATGGCACCACTAGCAACTAATGCTGAAAATTCACCTAATGAATGACCTAATACAAACTCTGGTGTAATTTCACTCTTTTCTTTAAATAGTGCCAGTGCAATGCAACTTACTAATAAAATAGCAGGTTGAGTGTATTGAGTTTGGCCTAATAGATCATTTTCTTCAAATAAAATCTTTTCAAAATCAATATCTAGTCTTTCGCTTGCTTTTTGTATCATCTCTTTTGCAATATCACTATTATCAAAAAAATCTTTCCCCATTCCTATAGATTGACTTCCTTGTCCAGGAAAAATAAAAGCTACTTTTTTCATATATAAACTCCTTGTAGACTAAAAAGCTCCCATTTCATTAGAAATGGGAGCTTTTTTATTTATCATAATATTTTGGTTAATCTTAAGATTAGTGGTTTTTACATCCTTCGCCATCGTGTCCACCACAACACTCATGCTCTTCACCATGTTTTTCACCACCACAGCATTCAACCTCTTTTTCAGCACCTGAATGATCATGTGAACCACAACCTCCAGAACCACATCCACAACCACCCATAGCAGCCATTCCACCAACTACGCCAGTTTGGATCTCCTCTTCAGTTGCAGCTCTTACATCTAAGATAGCTACTGAGAACATTAAATTTTTTCCAGCTAATGGATGATTATAATCAATTGTTACTTCACTATCAGTAAACCCTTTTACCATAACTTGTACAGTTTGTTGATCTTCGCCTGTTCCATAAAGAGTCATACCCTCAACTAGATCGATTCCAGCAAATTGCTCTTTTGGTAAAGTTTGTTGTGCTTCTTCGTTATATTCACCATATGCTTCAGTTGCTGGAACCATTACATCTTTTTTTTCTCCAGCAGTTACATTTTCTAACTCTTTTTCAAGTCCTGGGATAATTTGTCCCATTCCACTGATAAATTCTAGTGGATTTCCACCAACATTTGTGTCTAACTGTTCTTTTGTATTTGCATCAGTTAATGTATATTCTATTGATACTACGTTATTTGACATCTTGTATTTCCTTTATATA
>CBETOJ010000309.1:0-2101 GCA_965537725.1 uncultured Campylobacterales bacterium
TAGGAAGTTTTCTTCCACTGACACTTAAGATATCATTTGCTAAGGTCTCTCCCACTTCTTTTTCTTCTTTCTTTTGAATCTGAATCATAAAGTCAAATAAAAACTGTGCCATTCTATCCATAGATATCTGCCAAGTGGAATAGGTGTTTTTATAAATAAAGTCTGTAAGATCATAAAAAGTTTTATAAACACTGTAATTGAGTGTTAAAAGTTTGAAACTATTGATAAAGTTTCCACTATTATAAACCATATCCCAGTATCTAGCAAATCGTTTCATATGTTGCATTTGTGAAAAACTAATATCTTTATTGCAAAGAATATCATAGGGTGGAATATCTGTATAGACCATCCCATATTCCATATCATGTCTATTAATAGTAGTTCCTGAGAGTTTTTTTAATACTCCCACTTGAATCTCGCTATTACTGATAGAGCAGAGTTCATCAAGATTTTCCCCAAAACTTTCCAAACTCTCCCCAGGAAGCCCAATGATAAGATCAAGATGGATATGAGCATTGGTCTCATTTTCTAAAAAAGCAATATTCTCTTTTATTTTTGAGATATTGAGTTTTCTTTTGATATTTTTAGCAATATCTTTTTTAAGGGTTTGAATACCAACTTCAAGTTGTAAAGAGTGTTTTGGAAAAAGTTTTATCTTCTCTTTTAGTGGAGCTGGAAAGTTATCAGGGATCACTTCAAAGTGTGTGGTAAAAGGCTCCTCTTTATTTAAAAAGAAGTCTAGTATTTTAGTTGCATTGTCAATATTTAGATTAAAAGTTCTATCGATAAATTTAAAATCCCGTGCCCCTTTTTGCCATAGAGTTTCAAATTCATCCAGTAAAATATCTATATCAATTTCACGAACTTTTTTATCAATTGAAGAAAGACAAAACTCACAAAGATAAGGGCACCCCCTAGAAGCTTCCACATAGATATGACGATGGGCGATATCGTGTTCATTATAATAAGAATAGGGCAGCGTTATAGAGTTGATATCTATCATCTTAGGAGGATATATTTTTTGTTCTATTGTTTTTTCATCTAAAAGATCACGACAAAGTTGATAAAACTGAACCTCACCTTCCCCTTGGATAATATAATCAGCGCTATCATAGTTAACTCGAAAAGGGGTATAGCTCACTTCTGGACCACCAAGTATAATGATAGTTTGTGGAGCTACTTTTTTTAAGATTTCTACTAGCTCACCCACTTCTGAGGCATTCCAAATATAGACACCAATAGCAATAATTTTCGGATCTTTTTCTAAAAGAGATAACGCAATATCTTGGATATTTTGGTTGATTACATACTCTTCAATTATAGTAGTTGATTGGAGTTCGTGCAGATTAGCAAAAAGATACCTCAAAGCAATACTGCTATGAGAATATCTTCCATTTAAAGTTGTAAGAATTATATGCTTCAAGTGTTATTTTACGTGTGTTTCTAGTTCAATATGCAGTTTTACTGTATCTCCAACTAAAACACCTCCTGCTTCTAAAGCTTTATTCCATGTAAGACCAAAATCTTTTCTATTGATTTTTCCCTCAATTGTAAAACCAGCTCTTGTTCCACCCCAAGGATCTTTCACCATACCATTGAATTCCACTTCAAGTTTTACAGGTTTTGTAACTCCATGGATCGTAAGATCTCCATACATGTAGCCTTCATTGTTATTATCATGTTTATAAGAGGTCATTGTAAAGGTCATATCAGGGTATTTTTTCACATCAAAAAAATCTGGATTTCTTAAGTGATTATCTCTTTTTTCAATCCCTGTATCAATACTTGTAGGTTTAATAGTAGCTACAAGCTTTGTAAATTGTTTGGTTTTTGTATCAAACTCCATATCTGCACTATAGTCTGAAAATTCCCCTTTTACATTACTGCTCATAAGGTGTTTGATAGAAAACCCTATCTCAGAGTGACTTTTATCAATCTCTAATTTTGCTGCATTTAAAGTTAATGCACCTAAAAAAAATAATGCCATTACCGTTAGTTTACTTATAGTCTTAACCATTTTGTACTCCTTCATGTGGTTTGATAAAAACAATTTATTATAAGTTCAGTTAATATCATATTACAAGCATAAAATAAAAATTAT
>CBETOJ010000310.1:0-2095 GCA_965537725.1 uncultured Campylobacterales bacterium
TAGATGAAACTTCTGAGAAGAAAATAGTAGATATTTTAAACTCTATTAAAAAATCTATGATTATAGTTTCTCATCATAAAAGTTTTATAGAGAGTCTGGCTCCAACTATCTATAAACTTGATAATAATCAATTAGAAAAAATTTAAAAAGGAGATATTTAATGGGTAAAATAATAAATACACTTGCTATAAAAATAATTGCTTTTGTCTCTATAGTTATAGGGAGTTCTTTTATTATCACAAATATTTATGGCGTCATGGTAGAACCTGAAATACCAGAGCTTGAAGATCATGCTCATCCACATATTGAAGAGATTAATTTTAAAAATGCCGATGAACTTGTAAAAAGTAAAACAAAAGCTGATATCACTTATGCTCAAATGATGGCTAGTATGGGGGAAGGTTTGGGTATGATTCAAAAAGGGATCTTAACCCAAAATAAGCTTTTGGTAGAATCTGGAGTATATATGATAGATGCACACCCAGCTCCTAGACATAAGCCTTGGAGTATTATGGAAAAAAAGGATCAAGAAAGCTTTAAAAAAACATTGCTATCATATGATAAACTTTTACATGATGCAACAAGTGAGATTTTACAAGCCTTAGATGAAAAGGATTGGATAAAAACAAATGAGAAAGCCTATATGCTTTCAACCCATTGTATAAGTTGCCATACAGCTTGGCAAAATAAAACGATACATTATGAAACAATAAAACAAAATACCACAAAGAAAGGAAAATAAATATGTGCAAAGATTGCGGATGTAGTATAACAGACCATGACCATAGCCATGATCACGATCATGGACACTCACATGATCATAACCATGGAGATCACCACCATCATCATGATGATAAAATGGAGAATGTCCATGCAAACCCTCAGTTAAATGATAAAAAAACAGTTGATGTTATAAAGAAAATTTTAGATAAAAATGATCATGAAGCAGCTCATAATAGAGCTCACTTTGATAAAAATAATGTTTTAGCGATCAATCTTATGTCTAGCCCAGGAAGTGGGAAAACTACCCTTTTAGAAAAACTTGCTGACATGAGTGAGTTTAAGTTTGGTGTTGTTGAGGGGGATCTTGAAACTAGTAGAGATGCAGATAGATTAAAAGCTAAAGGGATCCCAGCTCACCAGATACAAACAGGAAGTGCTTGTCACCTTGATGCTTTTATGGTACATAAAGGGCTTCATGATATACCTTTAGAAGATCTTGATGTTTGTTTTGTAGAAAATGTAGGAAATCTAGTATGTCCAGCATCTTATGATGTGGGAACGCATCTTAATATCGTACTTGTATCAGTACCAGAGGGAAATGATAAGATAGAAAAATATCCAGTGATGTTTAGAAGTGCTGATCTTATTTTGATCACAAAAACTGATCTATTACCACATTTTGATTATGATATAGAACATGAAAAACAAGTAGCAAGAAAACTCAAACCAAATGTAGATATTTTGGAGCTTAATATCCATGATGAATCAACTATTAAAAAAGTGATCCAATGGATTGAATTTAAAAGAACAATGCGATAAGCGTTAATAAAAAGTGAACTACTTCACTTTTTTAGCTTAGAGCCCGAAGTCGTTGTGCTTTAGCACCAACGCAGAGTAAGAATTTAAGGAGAAAAAATATATGTGTCTTTCGATACCAAGTAAAGTTATTAAAATAGATAAAGAAAACAATATGGCTACAGTTGATACGATGGGTGTATCACGAGAAGCAAGTCTCGATCTTATGGAAGAAAGAAGTATTAATATTGGTGATTATGTCCTCCTTCACATTGGATTTATAATGAATAAGATTGATGAGGAGGATGCTATAGCCTCCCTTGAAACCTATCAAGAGATACTAGAAAAAATGGATGAAGAGGATCGCCGCCAAGCTATAGTTGACGATGATAATTGTGCAAATAGAGCTTAGCTATGGAACTTAACCTAAAAGATCTCTACGATGGATTTCGACAACCAGAAGTTATAAAATCCTACGCAAAACTTATCAAAGAAGAATCATCAAAACTCAATAAACCAATCAATATAATGGAAGTATGCGGTGGTCACACCCACTCCATTATGAAATATGGACTCA
>CBETOJ010000311.1:0-2035 GCA_965537725.1 uncultured Campylobacterales bacterium
TATAACAAAAGATTTATCTAAGTCTAAATTCTTTTTTAATTCACTAAAAAATATCTTTCCAGCTTTTATTTTATACTTTGTAATATTTTTACTATCAAGCTCTTTAGCTATCTCACCAGCATTTATAAAATGAAGATCATTTAACTTTGCAAAGTTTTTTGCAAAAGTTGTTTTTCCACTTCCATTTGCTCCAGAGATGATATAAAGAGTTTTCATCTAATACAACATCACTCCAATATCATGGATAATCTGATTGACTACCGAATCTGGATTTTCCCCAAGGTCTATTTTTGATTGCTCATATTGAAAGCTTTTTTCACTAAGTGGAAGTTTTCCTTTTTTATAGATTCGGATATTACTTCCTTTATCTCTTACTGTGATTAGTTCGTTATTATTGATAATATGTGGAGAGAATGGAACATCTATGATTCCATTTTTAATTGAGTTAAATATCTTTCTCCATAAAGTATCTGCAGGATCATTAAATACTGCTTCAAATATCTCATCTACTTCACGCTCTAGATTCTCTTCCTCTTCTTCATCAGTAAAATCTGGAATTCCTCTTAATACATTTAGTGTATATTGTACATTTGATACTGCTTGTGCATTATCTTCTTTTGTAGGGATACCAAAAGCTTCTGCTCTTGTTTTTGTGATGATCTTATCAGCTTGTACCATCCCTGCTATCATAGCTCCCATATCAATAAGTGAATCTGATTTAAACTTATCTCTTGGAAATGCACCCATCCATTGGTGATACACTAGATTTATCGTAGCATCTGTTACACCAATTTTCTCAGCATATTTATTTGCACATTTTCGTAAGACTTTAGAAGTGACTAAGTCTTGGTTTAAACTTCCTGTTTGAGCAAAAGATACTGAGAATGATTTTACACCCTCTTCAAGTGAGAGCATCATCTCAGCTATTTGGATAACTATTGTTATACAAGGTGGTACTAATGTAGCTGTAAGAGGTCCAAAAGATTCTCTATTGATCGGCTCGTTTAACGTAGAATACTCGGCACACACTCTTTCTACATGTTTCCAATAAAGAAATGCTTTATCTTGTGGAAAGTTTTTAGAGTATGGCAAGATATAAGTGATAGGCCCACCTTCAATTTCAAATACTCCACTTGCTATCGCCATCTCAACTAATAGTCTAGCATCTGGAGTTCCATGTCTTAAGCTTACTGGAGTGTCAAAATGAGTTACCATTTTTCGTGAGATTCTATATCCATGGTTGATAAGTGGATATCCATTAAGTAAGTCTGTTTCACTCTCTTCAGAAAGTCTTAGCATCTTTGCAGCACTTCCATAGTCATTGAGCCTTGTATGAGAATCAATAGTCATAGGAAGTACATCTACTACAGGTGCAAATTGTTCATAAAGAGAATACATCTTTTCATAAGTTGGAAATCCACCACGTGGTTGCACTAACGTTTTGCCTTTATTGGTTTTAAACTTATGAGAGATAAAAAGGTTTTTACTTGCCCCTTTTACAAACTCCTGTACTTCTGCAAAATCAAAGTTATCAACAAACTCATTTGAGACTATGATCTCTCTATCTCGTGCAAGTAAACTACTCATTGCTTACTCCTTTTACATATTCATCTAATTGATCTAAACCTTGCATAAGATCAATCTGATGAAACACAAGATCAAAGCCATACTCTTTAAACTTTGGTATGATAAGGCTTTCATCACCCTCACCAACACTTAAGTTTCCACCTATTACAAATACTACATTATCAAGTTTATATTTATCTTTTAAGATCATAAGATCACGGCACCAACCCTCAGCTTCACCATTGAGTGAAGAGATAAGTAATACTTTTGAATCAGTCTCAATAACTGCATCAATAAACTCTTCAAGATATGTATTTACTCCAAGATTAAATACTTCATATCCTCTACTTTGTAATGAAATATCGATCAATCTATTTGCAACTACATGGATATCATTTCCAACTACACCTGTTACAACTTTCACAAAACACCCTTTGACTATAATTTTTTGGGGAATAAAATTTTGGAA
>CBETOJ010000312.1:0-2008 GCA_965537725.1 uncultured Campylobacterales bacterium
CTATGACTTATGACCTAAATGACGATTTAGAAGATAAAACTAAAGATAATAAATATATACAAAAAGTAAATAAGGCAGTATCTTTTAATGTAATAAAACATAAAGTATTTGATCTATTTTATGGAGATAAGCCACTCGATGAGATGTTAGAGCATATGGAAAAACTATTTCTAATGAATACAATTACCATTAGACCCAATAGAAAATCCAAACAAAGATTAGATAAAGGTGCTCAAAAGTCAACAATAGCTACAAATTCAATAAATTTTTTAAAAAGGAAAAAGAAAAATATTGGTAACTAATTACCTTAAACAAGGGGCTTGTGGAGATAAAAAGCTTAACTTAATGGCGTTGAGGGGCAGGTTTAAGTGGCTTATACTTAGCGTATCTTTTACAAGATAGATATTCGATAACTATTTTAGAAGCAAGAGATAGAGTAGGTGGGCGGATATATAGTATGGGTGGACACGATATGGGACCATCTTGGATTTGGCAACACCATGTGCATATTCAGGAGTTACTCAAAGAGTTTGGTTTAGAGCTGTTTTTACAATATGAAGAGGGGTATGCACTTTATGATACTAAGGATTCCTTGCAAAAGTTTATCCCTCCTGAGATCATTCCATCAGCTAGAGTAAATGGGAGTCTTTCTAAACTTATAGATGGATTAGAGAGTCGATTAGATGATGTAGAAATAGTTTTAAATGAAGAAGTTGTTTCTATTGTAGATAAAGGAACGATTATAACTCACTCACAAAAAAATAGCTATGAAAGTGAGTATCTTATCTCTACACTTCCTCCAAGACTAGCTTCAAAGATAGAGTTTGAACCTAAGTTAGATGAGACACTTTTCAATAAGATGCAACAAACGCAAACATGGATGGGAAATAGTGCAAAATGTGTTTGTACTTTTAAAAAAGCTTTTTGGAAAGAGGAGAATTTAAGTGGCTTTGTATTTTCAAATATTGGACCACTTGGAGAGATCCATGATGCATCTACTTTAAATGAAGATGCTTTATTTGGCTTTGTAAAAATGAATGTAGATACACAAGAGTTTCAAAAAGAGTTAGAGACACAGTTACATAGAGTTTTTAAAGATCATGCAAAAGAGTTAGTAGATGTTCATACAGTAGATTGGAAAAAAGAAAAATATACTGCTACAAAAGAGGATTGGACAAATCTAAGTACCCATCCAGTATATGGGATCGATACAAGCAACTATAGTAAAAAAATATTGTTTAGTTCCACTGAGTTTTCATACAAAGAGGGTGGATATCTTGAAGGGGCGATTATCCAAGCAAAAAAAGTGGCAAATATTTTAAAAGAGAGATAATAGATAAGATATCACTATCTTTTAAATCTAATCTTTTTTATTTTGTTTATTTTGGCTTGAGCTTTTATATATATTTGCTGTAGGATGAATCAAAAGTTTATTCAAAGATTTGCTCAATAGGTGTTGTTGTGTAGTACTAAGATTAAGCGTATTATTGTTTTCTAAAAACAGTTGCGATATAAGTGTAAGTCTATTCATCTAAGAATGATAAAATATTTTGATTACAACTCGATTACATTTATGAAAAATGGTATATTTATAAATAAATGTATCCTATTGAATAGGATACATTATTCATCATCAGTAAGATCAGCTAAAAATTGTGTTTCATTAAAATTTAGTCCAAGATACTCGCAGATCACTTTTGTATCTCTCTCCGCATTTCCAAGGCATGAAGTAGCTCCTGGACTTGGAGTCATATTAAAAATGATCCCATTTCCTGGGGTGATCGAAGCTTCACCAAGCATAAGTTTCTCTTTCTCTTTATCTAAAACCTGTGGTCTTACTCCACCAAATCCTGGTGCATATTTGATCTCATCTTCACTTAATGATGGTACGATCTTTTTTGCAGCCTTTACAAAAAGCTTTTTATTGATATATGGTACTTCATACATAAAGTTTTTAAGTAAATAGTTTCTAATATCACTATCTTTTAAAAGATCCCAGAAGATCTTT
>CBETOJ010000313.1:0-2004 GCA_965537725.1 uncultured Campylobacterales bacterium
ACTAAAATGGGTGTTGAAATACCTGTCTCGTTATGAGTTGTCGGGAATGTAGGATGAAAAAGATGATACTGTTTTTTAGAGTTTTATGATAATGGAGGTGGAATAAAGAATGAGGTTTTGCAAAAAGTGTTTGAACCTTACTTTACCACTAAATTTAAAGAGCAAGGAACAGGAATCGGAATGTACATGTCTAAGATCATTATTGAAAAGCACTTACAAGGAAGTATAAAAATAGACAACTTTAAAGATGGTGCAAAAGTGATTATCATGATCCCTAAAGAGACTATAAAAGAATAAAGAAAACACCCCTTTAATCAAGGGTTTTTTATTAAAATTGTTTTAAAAAAAATAAGCTATAATCTCAGAAAATAAAATCAGAGGAAAAACTATTATGGTATATACAAAAGAAGAATTTAAAGCAAAAGTTGAATCAATTCAAGCTGAAAGCTGGTACAAGAATCCCATCGGATTTGGTATCGCAAAAGTTGATAGAGGTCAACTAAATAGCGATAAAATCTTACAAGCAACTTACCCTGTAGTAAACTGGAATGAAAACTTTGGAAGTGCAGCTATTTTTATGGATGCCTTTAAACAAGCTGGTGTAGATATTGATACAACAAAGAGTGAAGTGGTACTTGATATTAGCGATGATTTTGTAACAAACTGTATCGAAAACTTTAGACCATATATTCCTGAGGCTAAAGGTGAAGATCATAAAAATGTACAACTTATCTCTACACTATCAGCACTTCCAAGAGAGCTAGGTCTTAGTGCAGAAGATTATAAAGTAGTATTTATCTTCGAAGATGCAAATCCTGAAACAGTTGAGTCTGTATACCTTAAACTTTATGCATTAAGTTTAGGAAAAGCTGAACTTAGAAAAGTAAACTTAAATGGAGCATTTGGAAAACTTCACAATGTTGCTTGGAGTGGGAATAACCCTATTGAACTTGACTGGTTAAGAGAAAATGAACTTACTCTTAAAATCACAGGAAAATATCCAGAGATTACTATGGTAGATAAGTTCCCAAGATTCCTTTCACATATTATTCCTGCTGATAATACAAGAATCTTAGATACTTCAAAAGTAAGATTTGGAGCACAACTTGCAGCTGGAACAACTGTAATGCCTGGAGCAAGCTACATCAACTTTAATGCTGGAACACTAGGTCCAGTTATGGTTGAGGGAAGAATCAGTTCATCTGCAATTGTTGGAAGTGGATCTGATGTAGGTGGAGGAGCTTCAATTCTTGGAGTACTTTCAGGAACTGATGGAAATCCTATATCTATTGGAGAGAACACTTTACTTGGTGCAAACTCTACTACTGGTATCCCTTTAGGAGATGCTTGTATCATTGATGGTGGACTTGCTGTATTTGCTGGAACAAAAGTATATATCGCTGATTCTCAAATTGAGAAAATTAAAGAGGCAAACCCTGGATGTGAGCTTCAAAATGAGATGAAAGCTGCTAAGCTTGCTGGATTAAATGGTCTTCATTTTAGACAAAACTCTCTAACAGGTCAATATATTGTTATGAGAAGTACAAGAGAAGTTAAGCTCAACGATGAGCTCCACTAAAACCTTAGTACTTTACCAACCACAAAATGGGTATTGCTATAACAGCGATACCCATTTTTTATATAACTTTATCTCTTCTAATCTAGAGTCATTTAAAAATATACAAGGGGATCTTTTAGATATAGGAAGTGGAAGTGGTATTCTTGGACTTTTACTTGCACGAGACTATCAAAAGCTTCATCTGCATCAATGTGAACTTCAAAATGAGTTTCAGTTCCTTTCTCAAAAAAATGCCCAAACCAATGACTTAATAGCAGAACTGTATGCTGGTAACTTTTTAGAACTAGAGTTTTTGAAAAGCTTTGACTATATAGTCTCAAATCCCCCATTTTATCATAGTGATGTGATAAAAAGTGAAAATGAATCTTTAAAAATCGCACGATACGCAGATAGTATGCCACTAGAAAACTTTACAAAAAAGGTTT
>CBETOJ010000314.1:0-1996 GCA_965537725.1 uncultured Campylobacterales bacterium
TAGTTGAAAAAGTAAAAGCTAATCCAGCTTATCAAGAACTGACTGAGAAAAGAGGTTCTTTTGCGTGGAAATTAACTATTACTATTCTTGTGGTGTATTATGCATTTATTTTATTTATTGCATTTAGCCCTGAGACGTTAGGTACAAGTATAAGTGGTGGAATGACTACTTGGGGGATCCCTTTAGGTGTAGGTATTATTGTTTTTGCTTTTGCATTAACAGGAATTTATGTAAAAAGAGCAAACTCTGAGTTTGATGAACTTACAAATAAGATCAAAGAAGATATGGCAAAGGAGATGAAATAATGTTAGGGAAAGTTTTATCTCTTTTACTATTAACGGTAGCTGTAGCATTTGCAGCAGGTGATATGGGTGAAGGAACGAAGCAGGATCTAAATATTCCAGCAGTTATTATGTTCTTCATTTTTGTTGCAGCAACTTTAGGTATTACAAAATGGGCAGCGAGTAAAACAAAATCTGCAAGTGACTTTTATACTGCAGGTGGAGGGATCTCTGGAACTCAAAATGGTACAGCAATCGCTGGGGATTATATGTCAGCAGCATCATTTTTAGGTATTACTGGTATGGTATATTTAAAAGGGTATGATGGACTTATCTTCTCTATTGGATTCTTAGTTGGTTGGCCAGTTATTCTTTTCATGATCTCTGAGCAACTTAGAAACTTAGGAAAATATACATTTGCGGATGTTACAGCTTATAGGTTAAGACAAAAGCCAGTTAGAATTTTAGCTGCTCTTGGATCAATCGCAGTTGTTATTTTATATCTTATTGCTCAAATGGTTGGATCTGGAAAACTTATCGAGATCTTATTTGGACTTGAATATGAGATCGCAGTTGTACTTGTTGGTGCATTGATGGTACTTTATGTTGCATATGGTGGTATGCTTTCTGTTACTTGGGTACAAATTATTAAAGCTGTACTTTTATTAGCTGGTACAACATTTATGTCAATCATGGTTATGGCACAGTTTGGGTTTAGTTTTGAATCACTATTTAAAGCTGCAACTGAGATCCATCCAAATGGTATTGATATTATGACTCCAGGTGGACTTGTAAGTGATCCTATTTCAGCGATCTCTTTAGGTATTGCTCTTATGTTTGGTACAGCGGGACTTCCTCATATCCTTATGAGATTCTTTACTGTTGTTGATGCAAAAGAGGCTAGAAAGTCTGTATTTGTTGCAACTGGTTTAATTGGATATTTTTATATCTTAACATTTATCATGGGATTTGGTGCGATTGTACTTGTTCTTGGAGCTGAAGGTGGAATCTATTGGGATGACACTACAAATACTCTTAGAGGTATGAACAATATGGCTGCAGTTTGGCTAGCACATGCTGTTGGTGGAGATTACTTCCTTGGATTTATCTCAGCAGTTGCTTTTGCTACGATCTTAGCAGTTGTTTCTGGTCTTACACTTGCGGGAGCTTCGGCTATTTCACATGACCTTTATGCAAATGCTTTTGTAAAAGATGGTGAAAAAGTAAGTGAAGAAAAAGAGATGAAAGTTTCTAAATACGCTACACTTGCAATTGGTGTTGCAGCTATTTTATTTGGTATTGCGTTTGAGAAACAAAATATTGCATTCGTTGTTGCACTAGCATTTACTATTGCGGCATCTGCTAACTTCCCAGTACTATTTATGTCAATCTTCTGGAAAAAGTTAACAACTAGAGGTGCAGTTATTGGTGGATACATTGGTCTAGCATCAGCTCTTATCCTTGTAATCTTAGGTCCTGTTGTTTGGACTCAGATCCTTGGAATGGGTGAAGCAATTGTACCATATAAATTCCCAGCGGTATTTAGTGTGCCTATGGCATTTATAGCGATTTGGTTCTTCTCAATCACAGACACAAGTGAAGATGCAAAAGAGTGTATTGAAAAATTTGATGCTCAAAATATCAGATGTCAAACTGGTATTGGTGCAGATAGCGCTTCAAATCACTAAGAATATTTTATTCAAAAAATTAAAATC
>CBETOJ010000315.1:0-1982 GCA_965537725.1 uncultured Campylobacterales bacterium
AAAAAGAACCTATAGAGATTTGGCAAATTGTAGATTACAATAGGGATGAGTCAATGCATAGACTCTATAAAGTCTCAAAAGAACAACTACGTAAAGAACTAAAACTCTATCATCAAGCAATAGAGCTTTATAAACATGCAAACTTTAAAGAGGCAATCAAAATATTTCAGAAAATTGAGCTGTGGGAAGAAAAAACCAATCAAAATATATATAAAATCTATATTGAGAGATGTGAACACTATATAGATTCTCCACCAAAAAACTTTAATGGGGTATTTGTTCATACTACAAAAGGATAAAATATAAATAGTTTTGATACAATAATTACAATGGAAAAGAAGAATTATTATATAGACCAACTCAATGATATAGGCTATCTATTAAGTGAAGAGAAAGATTTTCAAGTAGTTATGAGGAAGATACTCACTACTGCCAAAAAACTTTCAAACGCTGATGCAGGAACCTTTTATCTTATGAATAATGACAATAGTTCTTTGGTATTTACTGCTGTTCAAACAGATTCTCTTGGACTTGATATCTCAAAAGCTGAGGGGACACTTCCTTGGCCTAACCTTCCTTTACATAAAAAGAATGGTGAAGAGAATGATATCAATATCTCTGTCTATTGCGCTCTTAATAATACATTGATTAATGTGGAAGATGTATATCACTATGAGGGCTTTGATTTTCAAGGGCCTAAAGCTTTTGATGAAGCAAATGGGTATCGAACCAAATCTATGCTTGTAGTTCCTATGAAAAGTTATGATAATACTGTTATTGGAGTTTTACAACTAATTAATAAAAAAGATGAGAATGGAGAGAGTATTCCATTTAATAAAGCAGATGAAAAACTAATTCTCTCTATGGGTTCACAAGCTGCTGTATCCATCACACAATCAAAACTTGTACAAGACCTAGAAAACTTACTCGACTCTTTCGTTCAAGCGATCGCAACAGCTATTGGAGCAAAATCAAAATATACCCAAGGGCATATTAATAGAGTGGCTGATCTTACAGAAATTATAGCAATTGCAGTAAATGAAAACAAAGATAAATATAAAGAGATAGAGTTTGATGAAGAGGATATGCAACAACTTGATCTAGCCGCTTGGATGCATGATGTAGGAAAGATCACCACTCCTGATCATATTATAGATAAAGCGACAAAACTAGAAAAGATACGTGATGGGATTGAGACAGTAAAGGTTCGATTTGAACTTTTGAAAAAAGAGCTTGAAGTCAAAATGCTTCAAGAGATTATAAAAACCCCCTCAAATAAAGAGGATATAGAGCTAGAATACTATAAACAAATAGAGCAACTTAACGACGATAAAGAATTTTTAGTCAATATCAATTTTGGTGGGGAGTTTATGAGTGATGAGTATATCCAAAGGATATATAGCATAGCAAAATATCAAGTCACCTTAGACGGGATAGAGCAAAATATTTTAAATGAAGATGAGATCTATAATCTTTGTATCAAAAAAGGAACCATCACTCCTGAGGAGAGAAATATAGTAAATAATCATGCAAAACTTAGTTATGAGATATTAAGCTCGCTTCCATTTCCTAAAAAATATGAGAGGGTTCCAGAGATCGCTGGGGGACACCATGAAAAAATCAATGGAAAGGGATATCCTTTAGGATTAAAAGGGGATGAGATTAGTTTTGAAGCACGAATCGTAGCTATTGCTGATATCTTTGAATCACTTACTGCGTCAGATCGTCCATATAAAAAACCAAATACAATAAACCAAGCTATAAAAATACTCTACTTTATGGCAAAAGATGATGAGCTTGATAAAGAGCTTGTGAAATTTTTTGTTGAAAAGGAGCTTTATATGATCTATGCTAAAGATAATATCGCCCCATCACAAATAGATAAAGTTGACACAAAACTCTTTAAAAACCTTTAATTTTTGTTTTTTTGGGACCGTTCAAAATTCTGTGTCAATCTGATATAATATAAATATATAAAAGGT
>CBETOJ010000316.1:0-1981 GCA_965537725.1 uncultured Campylobacterales bacterium
AAAAAGAAGATAGGATAGAGATGAAAAGAATAGCAGCAGCTTTTACAGGCCCTTCAAATAGTGGAAAAACCACCTTAATTGTAACCTTATCAAAGCTATTACAAGAACAAGGTTTTAAAGTTTGTATCGTAAAACATGATCCAAAAGATAAAGCGATCTTTGATAAAGAGGGAAAAGATAGTCATAAGTTTTCTTCAACAGGAGCAGATGTCGCAGTAGTCTCTCCAACTAGAACAGCTTTTTTTAAACAGCAAACATCACAAATAGAGCAGATAGTAGAGATGTTTGGGGAATTTGATTATCTTTTAGTTGAGGGGCTTAAAACTATACCACTTCCTAGAATTGCTGTACAAAGAGAGAGTTTAAATAGTGATTATTTTGATGTAAGTGATGCAATAGCTACAGATGAAACAATAGATTGCACGGATATTCCTAAAGGGTGTGAATGTTTAGATTTAAATGAGCCTTTGGGTATTATTGCATGGATAGATAAAAATGGAAAAAAGGTTTAAATAAAAATGGATTTAACACATTTAGATGAAAATAATAGACCAAAGATGGTAGATGTGTCTGAGAAAGATACTACAACTAGAGTTGCAGTGGCTAGTGGAGTTATCTCTATGAGCAATGAAGCTTATGAAAATGTGATCTCAAATCAAAATAAAAAAGGACCAGTGCTTCAAACAGCAGTAATTGCTGCTATTATGGGAACTAAAAAAACACCGGAACTTATCCCAATGTGTCATCCACTACTTCTTAGTGGAATTAACTGTGATGTGGAAGAGTTACCAGAACTTCCAGGGTTTAAACTAACGGTTACTACTAAATTAGCAGGACAAACTGGGGTAGAGATGGAAGCTTTAACGGGAGTGAGCATTGGACTACTTACAATCTATGATATGGTAAAAGCAATAGATAAAGGGATGATAATATCTGGTGTGCAATTAGAACATAAAAGTGGTGGAAAAACTGGAGACTTTCAAAGGGAGAAAAAGTAATGGTAAAAGTTGAATTTTTAGGACCAATTGGGAAAGAGCCTATGGAGCTTGATATTAAAAGTTTAGATGAATTAAGTATTGTATTAAAAGAGGATGAGAGTCTACACCCTTGGCTTGAAAATAGTGCAGTGGCTATAAATGATGTTTTGGTAAAAGATAAAAATATCGCTTTAAATGATGGAGATAAAGTATCTTTACTCCCTCCAGTATGTGGTGGCTGAGATGTTAGAATTACATCAAGGTTCACTTCAAGTAGAAAATATCACCAATAGCTGGTACCAAAAATATAAACTTTCAAACTATGGAGCAATTATCACTTTTGTAGGGGTTGTTAGAGATGAAGATAATATTGATGGACTTAGCTTTGATATTTATGAACCTATATTAAATTCATGGTTTGATGCTTGGCAAAAAAAAGCAAGTGAACAAAATGCAGTAGTGCTTATGGCTCATAGTATTGGAGATGTACCAAACCATGAAAGCTCTTATATAGCAGCTGTTTGTTCACCTAAAAGAAGAGTAGCATTAGAGCTTATAGATGAGTTTGTAGAAGACTTTAAAGCTTCGGCTCCTATTTGGAAATATGATTTGATAAATGGCAAAAGAGAATATGCACTGGATAGAAGTGCAAAGATTGACGGGGCAGGGCTTTTAGGAAAATAGTTAAGAAAGCTATAATAGCTTATTCATTAGTTCAATAAGTTTATCTTTCTCTAAAGGTTTACTAAGGTATTCGTCCATACCTATATCTAAGAATCTTTCCCTATCACCTTTTAAGGCATTTGCTGTTAATGCTATGATTTAGATTATTTCTTTTTCATATTGAAGTATCTGTTTTGTGGCTTCTATTCCGTTCATATTTGTTTTCTTTAAAAAGTGATACTGCTTCGATCCCGTCATTTGCTAAATGAAACTCTATAATCATTTTTTTTAATAAGATTTTCATAAACATTGATATGAAAATAGTTGGAAAATGGATAGAA
>CBETOJ010000317.1:0-1977 GCA_965537725.1 uncultured Campylobacterales bacterium
CTATCAAAGCACCAAGTAGAGATGATGATGACCTTATCAAAACAACTCTCTCTTTTCTTACATCTAAAAAGGAAAAATGATGGAAAATGAACCTTTAAAGCAAAGTGTATCTGGAATGAATAATATTGTATCTATAGTACTAGGTGTAGCAGTGGTTGGGCTTCTAGCTATTGGAGGGTATATTTCCCAAACTAATGATATCGTTCCAAAGGGAAAAGAGAATAGCTTCCAAGATCTTCCAAAAAATGTGCAAGAGCAATATATTTTAAAAAATGAGATCTTAGATCTAGAAAAAGAGCTTCAAGATACAAAAGCAAAAGCTGAAAGGTTACAACTTCAAAGAACAGAACCAAAAGTGGATCAAGAGAATCAGGAGAATCAAAATATTGCCATATCAACAGTAACTTCTGAAGAGTTGAATAAAAAATTAGAGATCAGAGAAAAAGTTATTGAGAAAATTATAGAAATAAAAACAGAGATTGACAAGGATAAATATAAAACATATACTTGTAAAAGTTTTGAAGCAGGGGGAATTGTAATTCCACAGTCATGTAAAAAAGAGTTATTCCAATTTTTAGACTCCCATCAAGATTCAAAACTTTTTGAGATTATAGGCTTGGTTGATAATACGGAGTTTAGGCTTATTAAAAACCTTGAAGAGGTATATGGAAAAGAGAAAATAAAAGATATAAAAAAATATGTTCAAAGGGGACTCTCTCGACAAAGGGTTGTGGAGATGACATGGCTTATTAAAGAGCATTTTAGAAAACTTGGAAATGATGAGTTTAAGCTCAATGCAGTAAATTACTCTCTTTATTCAAAGGATAAAAGAGGGTTTGTTATTAAAGCCTATTATTAATGATCTATGATATTGCAATTTTAGGAGCTGGAGCGAGTGGCTTAATGGCTGCTAGTCTATTAAAAAATAAAAATATTTGTATCATAGATTCTAATAAAGAGATTGGTGCAAAAATAAAAATCAGTGGTGGATCAAAGTGTAATATTACAAATCAGTATCTCTCTTCAGAGTATTATTTAGGTCCAAAAGAAAGAATCGAAAATGTTTTTCAAAGGTTTGATAATAAAAGTTTATTGTCTTTTTTAAATACCCATGGTGTATTTCCAAAAATTGATGAAAAGATTGTTAAAGGAACCTATTTTTGTAACTCTAGTACAGATGTTATTCAAATGTTTAAAAACTTAACAAAAAAAGCACACTATTTTTTAGAACATAAAGTTTTAGATGTAGAAAAAAAAGAAGATGTTTTTACGATAGCTAGTGATAAAAAAATATTCCAAGCAAAAAAACTGATCGTAGCAACTGGAGGTTTATCATACTCAATTTTATGTGCAAGTGATATTGGATATAAGATAGCAAAAAAGTTTGGACACACTGTGAGTAGGTTAGATCCTGCACTTGTAGGCTTTACTGTACAAAAAGAGCAGTTTTGGTTTAAAGAACTAAGTGGACTTTCCTTGGATGTTCGAATCACTATTGAAGATAAAAATATTGAAGGGAAAATGCTCTTTACCCATAAAGGGTGTAGTGGTCCAGCAATTTTGAGTGCTTCACTTTATTGGACAAAGGGAAATATTAAAGTCAATTTTCTTCCTTTTAAAAACTCTTATTTACCAAAAAGATTAAAAAAAATTATAAATGAACATAAAATTGATCCTAAAAATTATCTTTTTTCACCAGCAGGAAACTTTGGATATACTAAAGCTGAGGTGACAAAAGGTGGGGTATTGCTAGATGAATTAAATGAAAATATGGAAAGTAATTATATAAAAGATCTATATTTTATAGGTGAGGTGACCGATATTACAGGAGAATTAGGTGGATATAATTTTCAATGGGCATTTAGTAGTGCATGGTGTATGAGTAGTTTATAAAAACTATTAATTAAATTATAATAATTTATAAGATAAAATTTTGTAAAATTAATAAAAAGGTTTGAGATGTTTTTTTCCAATGGT
>CBETOJ010000318.1:0-1943 GCA_965537725.1 uncultured Campylobacterales bacterium
TTACAATTTTTTATTTTCAAATTTTCAAAAATTGCACTTCAGATTTAAATGTTGGTTTTTCATTAAGCCCAAAAAATAGTTAAACGACACATAAATAGATTTTTAGTATAATCGCGATTTATAAGACAAATACTCATAAGAGACAAGGATAAAAATTGAGAGCATTAATCAGCGTAAGTGATAAAAGCGGTGTTGAGAACTTTGCCAAAGAGTTGGTGGCATTAGGATACGAGATTATCTCTACAGGTGGAACGTACAAGAAACTTCAAGAAGCAGGAATCGCTGTAGTCGAAGCAAATGAAGTGACAAAATTCCCTGAGTGTTTTGAAGGAAGAGTAAAAACTTTAAACCCATATATCCATGGTGGAATCCTTCACAGACGTGATAAACAATCTCACCTAGACCAAGCAAAAGAACTAGGAGTAGAAGGGATCGATCTAGTATGTGTAAACCTTTACCCATTTAAAGCAACGATCGAAAAAACAGATGACTTTGAAGAGATCATCGAAAATATCGATATCGGTGGACCGGCGATGGTAAGATCGGCAGCAAAAAACTTTGATAGCGTTATTATTGTAACTGACGTAGCTGATTATGATGTAGTACTAAATAATCTTAAAAACGATACAAATACAGTTGAATTTAGAAGAGATATGATGATTAAAGCTTATGAACATACAGCAGCCTATGACTCAATGATCGCAAACTATATGAATAAAAGATTCAACGGTGGAATGGGAGCAAAACAATTTATCGTAGGAAATAAAGTATTTGCTACAAGATACGGAGAAAACCCACACCAAAAAGGTGCACTCTATGAGTTTGATGCACACTTTACAAATAAATTTATCGCAGTAAAAGGGGAAGCATCTTTTAACAATATGGGTGATATCAGCGGAGCTGCAAAGATCGCAAGTGCCTTTGGAGATGATAATGCAGTATGTATCGTAAAACATGGAAATCCATGTGGATTTGCTATCAAAGATACACTATTAGAATCATATACAGAAGCACTTAAATGTGATCCTATCTCAGCTTTTGGTGGAGTAGTAGCGGTAAATGGTATCGTTGATCTAGAACTTGCGCAAAAGATGAACGAACTATTTTTAGAAGTAGTATTTGCAGCAGACTTTACAGATGAAGCAGTAGAAGAGTTTAATAAGAAAAAAAGACTAAAACTTTTCAAACAAGGTACTGGGAAGCTAGAGATGGCAAACGATGAGTTCAACTTTAAAATAGTAGACGGTGGATTTGTTTTCCAAGATAGTGATAAAGTAGGCGAAGATGAAGTAAAAAATGCAGAACTTAAAACAAAAAGAGCTGCAACTGAGCAGGAAATGAAAGATATGGAAATCGCTCTAAAAGTAGCAGCAGGAACAAAATCTAACTGTGTAGTTTACGTAAAAGACTCTGCAATGGTAGCAGCAGGAATGGGTATGACTAGTAGAGTTGACGCAGCAAAAGCAGCTCTTAGAAAAGCAGAAGACCTTGGTCTTGATGTAAGCGGATCAGTCCTAGCTTCAGAAGCATTCTTTCCATTTAGAGACTCTATAGACGCTGCAGCAGAAGCTGGAGTAAAATGTGTGATCGAACCAGGTGGATCTGTAAGAGATGATGAGGTGATTGCAGCAGCGGATGAGTTTGGGATGGCGTTGTATTTTACAGGGATTAGACACTTCTTACACTAAGATTGATTTTCTAAGCAATCTTTCTTCATAACTCTGCGTTAGAGAAAGTTTGATTCTAGTCACTTACTTTGAGTAAGCTCCTACGAATAAAACTTTCTCTGTCTTGATTTCTTTTGAAATCTTACTCATAAAATCAATCTTTTTTTAATTTTTTAAAATATAATTGTGATAAAATCACTATAAGGCTAAAGGAATAGTATGAATTTTATTGATAAGGAAATATATCTTGATAAAGAATTTATTATAGAGTCATAT
>CBETOJ010000319.1:0-1925 GCA_965537725.1 uncultured Campylobacterales bacterium
GTCTATTAGAATTAAAAAGTTTCATTAAAAATATCAAACCATTTGATAACTTACATGAGTATGAGCTAGATGAGTTATCAAATGGTTTGGATATAGTGTATTATAAAGAGAATCAAACTATTTTAAAAAGTGATGAAAAGCCAGAGTTTTTATATTTTGTTATAAAAGGAGTGATTCAAGAAAAAGATAGTGAGGAGATCATCTCAGTATATACGGCTAATGAGTACTTTGATCCAATCTCTTTAATTGAAGGAAGGGAAAAACACACCTTTATTGCTTCACAAGAGAGTATCTGCTACGCACTTCCAAGAGATATTTTTTTAAAGGTTTTGTATCAAAATGAGCAATTAGAGAGATATTTTTTTACAAGCATTGCTGAGAAACTCAATAATAGTAACCAAAATGAACAAAAGAAAAAACTGCTTGATTTTGCGATGTCAAAAGTAGAAGATGCTTATTTGCAAAAGCCTATGTATATTGATGAAACTGAGAGTATTCACAATACGGTAAAAATCTTAGTTGAAAATAATATTCAAGCGATCTTAGTAAAAAGGGCTGATGGGGAGGTAGGGATTGTTACAGATTCTAGTTTTGTAAAAAAAGTTGCACTAAAACGGATGGATCTTGATGGTCCCGTATCACAGATCACCACCTATGGATTAAAGTCTATTGAACTTAGTGATTTTTTATTTAATGCACAATTAAAAATGGCAAAATATAATCTAAAACGACTTATTGTAAAACATGAAAATGAGATCGTTGGGCTTTTAGATATTGTAAGTTTGAGTAGTTTTTTTGCTTCCCATACCCATTCTACAAGTATGTTGATCGAAGAAGCGATCACAGTTGAAGAGCTTAAAGAGGCAAGTTCTAAGTTTATTCGAACTATTAGAGCTTTATATGAAAAAGGGGTAAAGGTACGATATATCTCAAAGCTTATCTCTCAATTGAATGAAAAGCTTTTTGCTAAGCTTTTTAAACTAGCCGCCCCACAGGAACTTTTTGAAAACTCTTGTTTAATTATTATGGGAAGTGAAGGAAGAGGGGAGCAGATACTTCGAACAGATCAAGATAATGCTCTCATTATCAGTGAAAAATGCTCACTAGTTCAAAAAGAGATAGGGCAGTTTACTATAGATTTTACAGCTCATCTAGTAGAGTTTGGGTATCCACCATGTGATGGAAATATTATGCTTTCAAATCCTTATTGGCGAAAGAGTGTAGGGGAGTTTAAAAATACTCTCTCTACTTGGATCCATGAACCAAGTGAAGAGAACTATATGCATCTAGCAATTTTTTATGATGCAAAAGCAGTGGTTGGAGATAAAGAGCTTTTATATGGACTCAAAGATTATATGTATAAGATCTGTGAGCATACCCCATCTTTTTACCCATTTTTTGCAAAACCAACATTAATGTTTGATACCCCTTTGAGTTTTTTTAGTGACTTTATTGTGGATAAAGAGGAGCATAAAAATGAGCTTGATATCAAAAAAGGAGCGATCTTCCCTATAGTGCATGGGGTAAGAAGTTTAGCTATAGAAAAAAATATTTATAAAACAAATACAATTGAGAGGTTAAAAGCTTTAAATGATATGGAGATCTTAGATAAAGAATCTACAACAGAACTTATTGAATCTTTTAATTTCTTACTTACATTAAGACTACGATTTAGACTTGAAAAGATAGATCAAAGAATAGAGCTTGATAACTATATCAATCCAAGTAAGTTGACTATATTAGAAAGGGATCTTTTAAAAGATAGTTTTAAGATTGTTAATAAATTTAAAAAATTTATCACTTACCATTATAAATTAAATAACTACTAGGCTAAGATGAATGTTTCAACTAATACAGCAGTATTTCAATAAAAAAAATCTAAAAGATCCAAAATATGCCTATCTTTTTGAAAAATATGAGGGGGA
>CBETOJ010000320.1:0-1914 GCA_965537725.1 uncultured Campylobacterales bacterium
TATTATAGGACTTTTTTTATGAGATTAAAACTAATAGTTGGATTTATTATGGTTGTCGTAATACTTTTATTATCAAGGGTTTATTATTTGAGTATCCCATCAAATGATTATTATGAAGAACTTTCGAAAAAGAATTATATTAAAAAATTTTACACCACACCATCTCGTGGAGCAATCCTAGATAGAAATGGAAATTATCTTGCAGTCAATGAAGTGGGCTTTAGTATCAATCTTCGACCACATTTAAGAGGTGAAAAAAAGATTAAGGTTGTAGAAGAGGTAGCTGCTTTAGTAGAGGAGTATTTCCCTCATTTTAAAAAAGAGAAGTTAGTTGAGACTTATAAACAGCTAGATTCTCCATATAAGCACAAATTGGTAAAAATCGTTGATTATATTCCCTATGATGATTTTTTTAAATATTATACGATTTTTAATTCAAATGAAGATGTGGAGATAGAATCAGCCACTATTAGAAGATATCTTTATGATGATGTTGCCGCTCATATTTTAGGATATGTTGGAAAAACAACCAAAAAAGATATTAAAAATGATGAGACCAATAAACATTTTGAGATAAGTGGAAGAACAGGAGTTGAAAAATATTATAACCATATTTTAAGAGGGACATTGGGGTATCAAGATGTTCAAGTCAACTCTTTATATAAAAAATTAAAAGTTTTAGAAGAAAAGAAAGCAGAAAAACAAGATATACAGTTGACTCTTGATATTGAGATACAACAGCTTATTCATGAACTTTTTAAAGGTCAAGCTGGAGCTGCAGTTGTTATGGATGCACACAATGGAGAACTTCTTGCTGCAGGAAGTTTTCCAGAGTTTGATAATAATCTTTTTGTTAATGGTATCTCCCATGAAGATTGGAAAAAAATACAAGAGGACTTCAATCATCCATTTACAAATAAACTTGTTAATGGATTATATCCACCAGGATCTGTTATAAAAATGGGTGTGGCGATCTCTTTTTTAGAGAATAATATCTCTCCTAGTTATACAACTTATTGTGATGGTTCTATGCAATTAGGAGAGAGAAATTTTCGATGTTGGAAAGATACAGGACATGGTCGAACAAGTTTTGTAAAAGCAATTAGAGAGAGTTGTGACGACTTTTTTTATAAAGGAAGTTTAAAAGTTGGGATCAATAAGATCCATAGCACTTTAGATCGTTTTGGAATAGGGAAAAAAACAGGTATAGATCTTCCTTTGGAATTTGTAGGGATCAACCCTAATAAAACATGGAAGAAAAGGAGACAAAATCTTCCATGGTATGTGGGAGAAACTTTAGTTTCTTCCATTGGACAAGGGTTTATCAATGTCACACCAATGCAAATAGCAAGGTATACAGGAGCAATTGCAACTAATAAACTCCAAAGACCCCATCTTTTAAAAAGTGATGAGTTGATTGAATCGGTTGATACAAATATTTCCAATAGAGATATTAAGTTGATGCAACGAGGTATGTATCATGTAGCAAATAAGCCTTTTGGTACAGCTGTACATCATATACGATCAAAAGTTACAGTTGCTGCTAAAACAGGGACTGCTCAAGTTGTAAGTATTCCTCAGTCTGAAAAAAAGAGAATGAAAGAGCATGAACTAGAATATTATCAAAGATCGCAAGCATGGCTTACAACCTATGCCCCATATGAAAATCCACAATATATAGTAACTATTTTAGTAGAACATGGTGGACATGGGGGAAGTGCTGCTGGTCCTATGGTTGGAAAAATTTATGATAAATTATTAGAACTAGGGTATATTAAAAAGGATTGATCAAAAGTTGCACTTTTGCTCAAACTCCTCTTTAGTCATTGTTAAAAGAGTTGTATCTATTGAACCTGAACTATCTAGTGCAACTACAAGTTTAACTTTTGAACCACTTAAACTTGGAAGTGCTAT
>CBETOJ010000321.1:0-1847 GCA_965537725.1 uncultured Campylobacterales bacterium
ATCTCCATGGATAAAAGTTGTAAAACAACTAACATCTCAAAAAACTCTAACATGTAGTGAGATTTTGACTCTATTTTTATATAATCATCTGCTAGATCAAAATCAAGGGGAGATATGGCACAAATAGTACTATCTCTTGCACTAAGCTCCTCTACATTTGATTTGATCTTTTCATAGTGAAGATGTTCAGGCATTAAAGCTATGGTAAAAAGTTCAGGATCTGCTAAAGCGATCGGACCATGTTTCATCTCCCCTGCTGGATACCCTTCCGCATGTAAATAAGAGATCTCTTTTAGTTTTAAAGCTCCTTCAAGTGCCAATGGATAGAATACATCACGCCCTATAAAGAAAAACCCATGACCATGTAGATATCTTTTTGAAAGTCGTTTACACTTCTCATGAAGTTTATCTTCCACTTTTAAAGATTTTGGAACTTCTCTTAAAACTCTCACTTGTTCACTAAGTTCTTCTGAAGTAAGAGTTTTTTTATACTTTGCAAAATATAAAGCCAACATCCAAAGTACAACAGTTTGTGTAGAGAACGCTTTTGTAGAAGCCACCCCTTTTTCTATTCCTGCCCGTGTTAGAATAGTAGCATCTGCCACTCGCGTCATGGAAGAGTTGTCCACATTACACACTGCGATGGATTTAAGTCCACCACTTTTTGCCATTTTTAAGGCTTCTAAAGTATCTGCTGTTTCTCCACTTTGAGAGATCACAATAAAAAGAGTATCCTCTTTTAAAAGTGGTTCTTTATATCGAAACTCACTAGCTATCTCTACACTACATCTTATTTTTGAAAGTCTTTCAATAAGGTAAGATGCAGTTAAACCAGCATGATATGAAGTCCCACACGCACATATTTTAATCTCATTGATCCCATCAATAATATTTGCTTCAAGCTCATCAAAGATCGTACCATCATCTAAGATACGACCTATCATCGCATCAGTGGTTACATCACTTTGCTCATAGATCTCTTTTTCCATAAAAAATCGATATCCATCTTTTTGAGCAAACTGTTTTGACTCTGGTAAAATACTCCATGCAACTTTTTGACTAAATGTGATCTCCCCTTTTGTAGCATAGCCACTTACCCCATCTTCAAGATATGCCACATCATTGGCTAAACCAATAAGTGGTGCATCTGAAGATGCAAAGAGAATCTCCTCTTTATTATTCCCTTTTGCAATTGCTAGAGGTGATCCATGCTTCATAAAAAAAATCGTATCTGGAAGTGATTTTGTAATAAGTAAAATAGAATATGCTCCATCAAGTCTTTGGATCGTTTTATTAAATGACTCTTTTGCATCGTTAGAGCTATTAAAATAATACTCAAAAAGATGGACTATCACTTCAGTATCTGTTTGAGAGACAAACTTATGCCCTGCTGATTCAAGCTCCTCTTTAAGCTCTTTGTAGTTTTCTATAATACCATTATGAACCACATAAGAGTATTCACCAAGGTGTGGATGAGCATTAAGCTCAGTTGGTTTTCCATGAGTTGCCCAACGTGTATGACCAATCCCTATTGAAAAACATCCATCATGGAGTGTACACTTATTGTGATCTAGTTTCTCTTCAAGGTTTTTAATCTTTCCAACAGCTTTATAAACATCGAGCTTTTCATTTGTCAAAATTGCGATACCAGCACTATCATAGCCTCTATACTCTAGCTCTTTTAATCCATCTATTAAAATTTCACTTGTATTTTCTTTCCCAATATATCCAACAATTCCGCACATTTTCTCTAACTCTTTTCTTTGTAAAATTTAGATATTATATCTAAAAAATAATTAATGGATAAATATGGATTGGAAAACAATAATAGCCGATGAACAGAGTAA
>CBETOJ010000322.1:0-1808 GCA_965537725.1 uncultured Campylobacterales bacterium
TCATCTGCAGGTTATCAAATAGATAAACTAAGATAGATCAAGAAATCCGAGGAAATAATGGAAGAGCAAATAGTTTCAAAAGATGAATTAGTTGAGATGTTCTCTCTAGGTGTTTTAGAGGATCATGAAGCTAAAGGTTGGTTGCTTTACGGTCAAGAGATACAGATAATTGCATTACATGAAAGTGACCCTAAATATGTCCAAGATGTTACAAATGCAGAATATTATAAATTGGTACCAGTAAAAAAATAGAGGAAGGTAAGGAAAAGTAAATATGTCCCATTGTCCGTTTTGTAAAAAGAAGATAGCTATGAGTAAAGCATTTTGCTCAAGAAGTTGTAAGGAGAATTATTTTCAACTCATAGCTATTCAAGTTCCAAAGTTGTTTTTAAGAAGATTATATACACTTCCCAAAGAGGACCGTGATGTTGAGATTGAAGAGTTTTCAAACAGACACGGGTGGAGATTGGATCTGCTTAGAAATAAAATAGAAGAAGAAGCTATTCGAATGGGTTATATCGATGACCCTTATACTAAGGATTAACCTTTTTTATCCTTAGTATATAAACTATAAGTGTTAAAACTATAAACCCAAAAGAGATCAACATCCCCATAGTAAGCCAACTAGTATTTAAGATAAACCCAAGTTGCACATCAGGTTGCCTAAACAACTCTGCAATAATTCTTGTTATTGAATAAAGTATTATATAAAGTAACCCTAATTGACCATTAAATTGTTTTTTCTTTCTAATACAATATATGATCACAAAAACTATTAAACCTTCTAAAATAGCTTCATAAATAGCTGATGGATGCCGTAATACTCCATCAACATAAATTCCCCAAGGCTGTTCAGTTGTTCGACCTACAAGCTCTTGATTTAAGAAGTTTCCAATTCGTCCAAAAATATATCCAAAAGGTACTGCAATTGCTGCAATGTCTCCCATAAACCAAAAAGATATTTTATGTTTTTTACACCAAATAGTTGAAGCTATGATAAACCCAGCAACAGCACCATGGTAACTCATTCCTGAGATTCCCACAAATTCACCATTACTACCAAAAGGATTAAATATCTGCCAAGGATGACTTAAATAATAGAGTGTATTAGGATCATAAAAGAGAATATATCCAAGTCTTGCTCCTAAAACAACACCAAGCTCAACCCATAGGATATAACTATCAAGTTGCTCTTTTGTGATATCCATATTATCTTTTTTAATAATCCAATGAGCAGCTGCAATTGCTCCTATTAAAGAAAGGGCATACATAATCCCATACCAATGCACAGCAATACCAAATAGATTAAAAGCTACTGGGTCAAAATTACTATAGATATTTTGCCACCATTGCATCTTAATCTTCTAATGCCTCCGCTATAAGTTCAATTGGGTTTTTAAATATCACTTCAGATTCAGTTCGTCCTAGTGAATCTGTAATCTGCATTCTACAAGCACTACATTCAGCACTAACCACATTTGCTTTTGTTTGATTGATCATTGAAGCTTTTTTTACTCCAACTGCTTTTGCAAAATGGTATTTTTCACTTTGCATAGTCACTCCACCAAATCCACAACACTCATTTGGATCACTCATCTCATCAATTTGATAACTTTGTTCTATAAGATTTCTTGGCTCTTTAAATACCCCTTGCATCTTTTTAGCATGACAAGGATCGTGATATGTTACAATCTCTTCCATTTTTTTACCATGTTGTTTTAAAAGCTCAACTAGATTAGTATCATTTTCAAGCCATTTTGTTGCCATTTGAACTTTTGGAGCTATTTTTTTCGCTCGCTCTTTCCAAG
>CBETOJ010000323.1:0-1768 GCA_965537725.1 uncultured Campylobacterales bacterium
TTATAATTTTGTTTGCGAAGACGAAAGAGAAAATATCATCAGATTGAAGAAAGAGCATTACAATATGAAAATCAAAATTAAGTGTTTTGAAAAAATCAAGATAAGTCCCAGACTTAAAACGTTCAAGTTTTGGAAGGACTAGTGCAGTTGGACCAAATCTTGTTTTCCCATCCATTAGAATATCTGGATCTCCATGAAGTGCTGCAAATGGAAGCTTATTGTTTTGTACCATATATACTTTTCCATTTAAAAACTCTTCATTTGTGATATAAAAGCTTCCTGCAACAGGTAAGCATCCCATATGGGTACCATATCCCATCTTGTGAGCTAAAAATAATGAGTGAGCTCCAGCATCTACTACTACAAAGTCTGCTGTATATTTATCTCCATGAGTTGTGATAATCTTAAAAGTCTTATCATTTTTTTGCTCAATAGTATCCACTTGTGAGTGAAAATATACATCTGTGATAACATCATCATTGACTTTTTTTGCTTCTTCCACTAAAGCTTCTGACATCTTTCCAAAATCTACCGTAGTATATTGGGTATTTGTTCCCATTGCTACCACAGGATCTTTTCTTACTTTTGTTTGCGCTTTATCTTCATATACGATCTTTGGTTCTTTCTCTTTTAGCTCTTCTACTCCCCATAGTTCAAGGTATGGGAAAAGCTCTTTAAACTCATGGTATCTATTGGTGATAAACTCTACCTCTTTTTTCCCAACCCCTAAAGCCATCTTTTGGTGTTTGAAAAGGATCTTTTCTTGAAGATCATATTGTATACAAAACTTTTCAACCATTTTTGCTGTTCGTTTTGTTACTTTAGCTTTTTCTAAAGTATAGTTTGTCTCAATATCTCCAATATGGATAGTTTGAGAGTTTGATGTCCCTTTTGAGTTAAGAGTAGAAAGTGCTTCATATTTTTCAAGCATCCCTATCGATTTTACATCGGTATATTTTGCCAGTTCATAAAACAGTGCAGCTCCTGAAATACCACCACCAACGATCATTACATTATAATGTTTCATATCTTTTCCTCTTAAAGTGTTTCAAGTTCTTGGGCTAAATCTTTAGCGATTTTTTGATAATTTTTGATTTCTAATAGTTTATTTTGTCCATTTTGTCCAACTTCTGCCATCTCATCTTTACTAAGACCTATGATATATTCGATCTTTTTAGCGATCTCCACAGAATTAAATCTACAAAACCAAGCCTCTTTATCATCTTCAAATATCTCATTTGCATGGGCTGAATTTGTCATCAAACATGGCACTGCTGATGAATAATAATCTAAAGTTTTAATAGGAGTAGAAGTATTAAACACTGGAAGATCAGGAAGCAAAGCAACCCCCACATCAGCTTCTGCGATAAAGTCAAGAAGTTGGTCTTTATTACTTGCATTGTGAATAAAAACCTTTCCATCTAGATTGTGAAATTTATCAAGTAAGTTATTTGCATATTGTGGATCTTGTGTGGAGATTGTAAGTGACCACATCTCACTCTCAACTTTTGAAAATGCTTCTAAAACAGTTTCAAACTCTCTTAGTTTATCTAGTGTACCAGCATAGAAAAATCTTTTTTCAGGACTCTCATGCTGAATATTTTCATGAAGTTTTTCTGGATCGATTCCAGCAGGACAATAAAATGTTTTGATATCAATATCAGGGAAAAACTCTCCATGCATACCTTTTGAAGTAGGGATAAAAAAATCACACTGATTGATCACTTTTACCTCTGAAGTGTTTTTAAACTTATTGCTAAGCTTATCT
>CBETOJ010000324.1:0-1762 GCA_965537725.1 uncultured Campylobacterales bacterium
GATGATTATCTAGTTAATAATAAGAAAAAGTGATTATTTAGGCACCCATATTTTTCATTAAGCCTTTTCTCGCATAGTACTCCAAATAATTCACTAAGTATAGATTTATTATATCCAAATTATGAATGATTACAAAATCAATTACCCACCTGTTTCATAAAAAGCTCGTGAAGAGTTGTTCTCTTCTCCCCATTTATTTTTCTCTGGTTTGTTTTTTAATACTTTTTGTAAGATTGAAACAGCCTCAGGAATGTTTTTGGCTTTAATTGCATCAGCGATACTTAAAGCATCTTCAAAATAAAGACAAGGGATTAAATATCCCTCAGCAGTGAGTCTTATACGATTACAATCACTACAAAAATTATCAAGATGAGGTTCTATGATTCCGAAGATATATCCATCATCTAGCTGATAACTTTGTGATGGACTATTTTTTGATCGCTCTATTTTTGTAAAGTTGTATTTTTGTTTGATCTTTTCTTGGATCTGTTCAGTGGTTGAGCCTTTTTTTACATTGGCATGGTCATTTTCCATATACTCAATAAATCGAACTTCCATATCTCTTTTTTTACAATACTCTAAGATATCCACAAGTTCATTTTCATTGACTTCATGCATAGGAACACAATTGATCTTTACTTTTAGTCCCACTTCTAAAGCTTTATTTATTCCACTTAATACTTTATTTAAAACGTCTTTTTGTGCAATATGGTGAGCTATTTCTGGTTTTAAACTATCTAGTGAGATATTAAGACGTTTGAGCCCAGCATCTTTTAAAGCTTTTGCACATTCATCTAGTAAAAAGCCATTGGTAGTCATGGAAAGATCAATATTAGGAGCATAATCTGTGATCATTTTGATAAATACTTCAAGGTTTTTTCTTAAAAGTGGTTCCCCTCCTGTAATACGAACTTTGTTCACTCCTTCATCAATGGCAACTTTGATAAATGCAAAAAGTTCTTCATAAGTGAGGAGGTTTTCATGGGGTACCCAAGAGAATGGTTTTTCAGGCATACAGTATTGACATCTAAAGTTACAACGTTCAGTTACTGAAACTCTTAGATAATCTACAACTCTATTATGTCCATCAATTAGCATAAAATCTTTTCATCCTTAAAATTAATTCGATATAATATCTAAATTTTTTTAAAGTAGGTAACCCAAATATTATGGATTTTGTTGCAATTTCAATCACCACACATGTTTACTCAATTATGGCTTTAATGATCATTATGATCTTTAATTATATTAGTGTGACTAAAATGGATCAGTTTATCCCTTTAGCAAAAAGATTACGACTGATGACTCCACTGTATCATATGGCAAATGCTTTTGTAGCTTATACTGGAGCTATTGTAGCTGCATATTCTCATGATCTTAGCCCAACAGTTATTCTTATGATCGCTACTTCAATCCTTATCATGGTACTTGAAATTAAAAGATATAAAAAGATGAGAGTGATTAAATCAGATGAATATGACAAACAAGCAGAGTTTGTACTATATGCAAAAAAGATCTATACTATTGAGATTTTAGCTGTTGTTTTTACTTACGTCATCTCAAAAATATTTTAATAGATGCAATTTATTTATCACGAAAATGCGGGAGAGTCTTCACTAAAAGTAGATGGAGAGCTTTATAAATATATTTTTAAAGTAAGACGTTTTGATAGCGAATCAAATCTTGTTTTTAGAAACTTAAAAGATAAGGATATTTACCATTATAGTGTAGTTGATATTGATAGAAGAAAAGCTACACTTGA
>CBETOJ010000325.1:0-1755 GCA_965537725.1 uncultured Campylobacterales bacterium
TTTTATTTCGTGGCGTTGATCCTGAGGTGCTCTTCGATATTTTTGATTTGGAAAATAATCAAATTTCTCTTGATATTGAAGAGATATCTCATAAAAATCATGAGATTGCTACAAAACTGGTTCAAAGTACAGATTCTGTACTTTTTGAAGGAAAAAAGTAGATTAAACACACTTTTTCAAGTAAGTTTAAATCTTCTTTTATATTATACGGATAATTATTTTCTGGAGATATAAAACTATGACAAAATACATTGAAACTTTTCAAGACTTTATAAGTAAAGAAGCCTTTAGTGGTTTTTTACTTTTTAGTGCAACAATACTAGCAGTTATTGTTGCAAACTCACCTTTTGCACAGCAGTATTATGATCTATGGCATATGCCAGTTGGGATTAACCTTGGAGGTCATGATATCTCTATGAGTTTAGCGATGTGGATCAATGATGGTTTGATGGCTCTATTTTTTCTTATGGTGGGATTGGAGATCAAAAGAGAGCTTTTAATAGGTGAACTAAGCTCAGTTCAAAAAGCTTCATTTCCAGTAGTCGCGGCTATTGGTGGGATGGTTGTTCCAGCTTTAGTATATGTGGCACTTAATCCTAATGACTATATTGGGTTTGGTATCCCAATGGCGACTGATATCGCTTTTGCCCTTGGTATTTTACTTTTGCTTGGAGATAAGGTAAATCCTGCATTAAAGCTTTTTTTAGTTGCTCTTGCTGTTGTGGATGACCTTGGAGCAGTATCTGTTGTAGCTACAGTATATACAAGTGAGATCCATGCTTCATATTTTCTTCATGCTATTTTGATCTATGCAATTATCTGGATCTTAAATCTTAAAGGGGTAAAGTCTTTAGCTCTTTATCTTATACTAGGTGTTTTTTTATGGGTATATATCCATGCAATTGGTATACATGCTACAATAGCTGGGGTTCTTTTAGCTTTTGCAATTCCAATTAGTTCAAAAATTGAGGAAAAGAATTTTATTAAAAATAGTAAAAAAGCTTTAGATGAGTTTGAAAAAAATATTGATGAGATCCCTATTTTAAATCATCATCAAATTGATGCTTTAGAAAATATTGCGTATGGATATGATAAAGTACAAAATCCTCTTGTAAAGCTTGAACACCAACTTCATGGCTTTAGTGCCTTTTTTATCATGCCTTTATTTGCATTTGCAAATGCAGGAGTTGTGATAGATTTTAGTTCTATGTCAGAACATATGATGATTGTCCTTGGAGTTATTTTAGGACTAGTAATAGGAAAACCTATAGGAATTGTAGGGTTTACATATTTAGCAAGTAAATTCAAATTGATCCAAAAACCAGATAATCTTAGCTGGAGTGAGATCGTAGCTGTAGGATTTATCGGTGGTATCGGATTTACCATGTCTATTTTTATCACAAATCTTGCTTTTGTGGATGAGACTTTGATTAGTGCTGTAAAACTGGAGTAAATTATGTTAACTATTATTGTCTCAACGTTATTTATAGCACTTGTTTTAAATATTATTTTAAAAAAGTTCCATCTTCCAACTATTATAGGATATATTTTTACTGGGACAATAATAGCCTATGGATTTGGACTTCATGATGCTGTTCATAATCATGAACTTAAAGAGATAGCAGAGTTTGGGATAGTATTTTTGATGTTTACTATTGGATTAGAGTTTTCAATAGAACATCTTAAAAAGATGAAAAATGAAGTGTTTGTAGCTGGAACTATACAAATAGTAAGTTCTGCACTTATTGTATACCT
>CBETOJ010000326.1:0-1732 GCA_965537725.1 uncultured Campylobacterales bacterium
AGGTATCATCAAGTTCTAAGATCAAAGAGTTGTCATTGAGTATTATTTTTTGATTAATAACTCTTGCTCCATTTATATTTCCTAAAGTTTTAAAAAAATCTAATTTTGTCTCTTTTGATGTTTGTAAATAGTTCTGAATATAAATAAATTTCATTCTTAGTCCTCTAAAGGATATACTCCATTTTCATCATGATTTTCTGTTCCTTTAATAGGAGGATTGAAAACACAAATAAGTCTCATATCTTCACTTCCTCCATAAAGGTTATGGTCATCATGTTCATTTAAAGCGTACATAACACCATCATAAATTTCATGCATCTCACCAGTTTTTAGGTCCTCTATTTTTCCGTTCCCTGCTACGCAGTATACTGCTTCAAGGTGGTTTTGGTAGTGGATATGTGTTTTAGTATTGGCTCTAATGATTGTTTCATGGAATGAAAATCCCATATTATCACCTTTTAAAAGCATTCTTCTACTACTCCATTGCCCCTCATGAGCATGTACCTCTTTATCACTTCCAATAATATCTTTAATATCTCTAACGATCATTTTTAAAATTCCTCACTTAATTTTTCTTTTTTATCTGCAAATAGTTTATCTACAGCTGTTTCAAATCTTTTTAAACCTTCTCTTAGTGTTTCTTCATCGATAACTAATGGTGGTAAAAATTTTACTACTTGTCCATCACTACCACAAGTTTCAACGATTAGGTTCTCTTTAAAAGCATATTCTGAGATCTCTCCAGCTATTGTTTTATCATCTTTAATTTCAAATCCATAAGCAAGACCTCTTCCTCTTACTTCAATAGTATAAGTATCTGCATGTTTTTTTGCAATATCTTCTAAAGTCTTTTTTAAAATCTTCTCTTTATAAAAAACAGCATTTGAAAGGTCATCATTTTGCCAATAGTTTTCTAATGATACTTTAGAAGCAACAAACGCAAGGTTGTTTCCTCTAAATGTCCCTGTATGTTCACCTGGCTTCCATTGATCAAGATCAGGTCTAAATAGTAAGATTGCCATAGGAAGTCCACCACCAATAGATTTTGAAAGTGTTACCATATCAGGCGTAATACCAGCAAATTCAAAAGAGAAGAACTCTCCACTTCTACCATTTCCTACTTGAATATCATCGATAATAAGTAAAATATCATATTCTCTACAGATAGATTCAAGCTCTTGAAGCCATTTGGCACTAGATACATTGATCCCACCTTCACCTTGGATAGTTTCAACAATAACAGCTGCTGGGATATCAACACCACTACTTCCATCATCTAAAAATTTTCTAAAATATTCAAGTGTGTTAAAATCTCCAAAATATCCATCAAAAGGCATAAAAGTAGCATTACATCTACTGATATAACTCTCATCTCTATATTCATTATTTCCTGTAACTGCTAAAGAACCTTGGCTTAACCCATGGTATCCATTCGTAAATGCAACTACATTTGATCTTCCTTTTACTAGACGAGCTAGTTTTAGAGCAGTTTCCACTGCATTTGTCCCTGTAGGACCAGTAAATTGTATTTTATATTCTAAATTTCTTGGTTTTAAGATCAGGTTATCAAAAGTTTGTAAAAACTCTTTTTTAGCTGTTGTCGCCATATCAAGACCATGTACAACTCCATCACTTTTAAGATATTCAATAAGCGCTTCACTTATTGCATCATTATTATGTCCATAATTGAGTGTCCCAGCTCCAGCAAAGAAGTCTATATATTCCACATCTT
>CBETOJ010000327.1:0-1709 GCA_965537725.1 uncultured Campylobacterales bacterium
TGAGATTATAAAGAAGCTTGTTATAATTTATCGAAACTATTATATCTCTAGGAACTATTATGAAACTACTTTATCTTTTTATCTTACTTTTTACAATAAGTTTTGCAGAAGACTCTACAAACAACTCAAAATCACTTCATGAACAAAACCTTCACAAGCAAATGGAAAAAGAGAAAAAGTATGCTCAAGAACAAAAATTTTATCAAGGGCAGAACTATGATCTTGATAGTTTTGAAGTAGATGACAAATCTCTAAAAAATATCCCAGATCAACCTGATTACAATGAAAACTTTGATATGAACAATGTATATGATTAATATGAGAAAGTAAAAACTTTCCCATATATTCTAGGCAGCTTTTTTAATCAAAAGTTTTTCGAGATCCTCTTTTGCATCACCTGTAAGATGGAGATTAAAATTCTGTGCTAAAAAGTTAAAAATATCTTCATTGACAAACTGTGGTGGTTTTGGTCCAAGATAGATATTTTGTACTCCTAAACTAAATAATGCTAATAGAATGATCACTGCTTTTTGCTCCATCCAAGAAAGAACAATAGAGATTGGAAGATCATTGATAGGTGTATTAAGTGCCTCACTTACCGCTTTTGCGATCTCTACTGCACCGTTACTATCGTTGCATTGTCCAAGATCAAGATATCTTGGGATCCCCGTCCCTTCTATCTCTCCAAAGTCAATATCATTAAACCTAAATTTTCCACAACTTGAAGTGATGATCACACAATCTTCAGGTAAATTCTCCGCCATTTCTCTATAATAGTTTCCTGCTTTGCCCGGTGCATCACATCCAGCTATTACAAAAAATTGTCTTATTTTTCCATCAGACACTGCTTGTAAAATTTGTGGAGCTAGAGTAAGGATCGTTTTATAGTGATGTCCAGTAGTAAGAGTTAGATTATCATCCATATTTGTATCTTCACATTGCAGTGTTTTTCTATAAGCTCATCAAAGTTATCATCTACAATCTGTGTACCACCTTCAATTCCAACAATCTTGTAAGTAAATACTCTATCTATATAATTAGCATTTTTCTTTGGTGGTACGATACAGTTTGTATTTACTACAAAAGTTCCTTTAAATCTTTGCATCAATTCTGCTTGATCAAACCATGCTTTTCCTACATTTCCTTTAAGGTGTGGATATTTTCTAAATTCAGGATATCCATGAGCCGGTAACATCTCAGAGTGAGTATAAATATTGATCCCTTTATCCTGCGTTGCGATTAAAAGCTTCTCCAGCATCTCTAAGTTGTGTCCACTTACTAAGATTGCTTTCCCTTCAACTTTATTTTGAGAAACTTGTACTGGTGTAGGTATTCCAAATTTTCCAGTATGGGCATTTGATAATTTATCCATCACTTCTACCCCTGCACTTCCTACTTTGAGGAGTTGAGCAATATGATCATCAAAATTAAAATTGACATTGGTCAGTGTAAAATAAAGTGTCTCACTCATCACATCATCTACATTTTTTGTCTCACTTGGAGCGAGTTCATTAAGATGTTCTCTATACGCACTTAAACCTTTTAATCCAAAAATCATAGTATCTTGAAGACGAGCAAGATTCTCATCTTTTCCACAAGTTCCTACAACTGCCCCAGTTGAACCACATCCATTTGGTGTACTCATTTCACATTGATAACAAAACATACTCATTTATATTTTCCATCTATTTCCCCTCACGTTTTTTTAA
>CBETOJ010000328.1:0-1640 GCA_965537725.1 uncultured Campylobacterales bacterium
TATCTTTATAAAAACACAAACTCTAAGGTAGCAAAAGGGATCACAAGCTTTTTTATGAGACTTTTTTATTGGAAGTTTAAAGTGATGGCTACACGATCACGTGAATATATTGAAAATATTCATAATGATATAAAATTTAAAAAAGAGAATATCTATTTTTTACAACCTGGAACCAATATTAAATCATTTGATCCAAAATATTATAATAGAGATAGCTGGAATAACTATAAGATAAATAAAGACTATACAAAGTTTTTATATGTTGGACGTGCTTCAAAAGAGAAAAATCTCCATGTATTATTTGAATACTGGAAAGAGTTTTATCAAAAGAGTGAACATAAAAGTTCCCATTTAATTCTTGTAGGAAATGGTGATCTTGAAAAACATAAAGATGAATTGAGTGCTTACAATGTAGTATTCTTAGGACATAAACAAAAAGAGGAGCTTTCAACGATCTATGCGAGTAGTGATGTATTTGTTTTTCCATCAACTACAGACACTTTAGGACAAGTAGTCCTTGAAGCAATGGCAAGTAGTACCCCAGTTATTGTAACTAATGAGGGTGGACCTTGTGGAATAGTAGAGGGAAGTGAAAAAGAGGTTGGATTTGTAGCAAAAAGCGTAGATAAACAAAGATGGATCGAGCTTTTTTTAGATATTGAAAATGAGAAAATTGATACAAAAACTATGGGTGAAAATGCTTATACTTATGCACAAGGTTTTTCTATTGAACATACCTTTGATAGTTTTATACAGATTAATGCTAAAGCGAAAAAGTAAAAGCCTATAGTAAAAAATACTGTATTTAAAAAGTAGTCTCATAGATATGTGAGCTGATTATCTCTAAAGTCTCTTTATCATAACCAAGTTCTGGCATTAGTTCATACTTTTCGATCATATCATGCATCAAAGAAGTCTCTTTTTTAGATTTTAAAACCCATGTGGTCATATAAGAGACAAACTCTTTTTTTGTGGAAATGCTTCTAGGCATCGTTGTTTTATAAGTTGTAAAGATGGGGCAGAAATATTTTTATGTATATGGTGACATGTAGTACAATTCCCATTTAGTAAAAGAGCACCGTAATTATTTGCCTATAGATGATTTACCCATATAAAAATAATGATAAAAACTTTTTTCATGAAAAACTTTTAAACACTCCACATGAGTTGAGAAAGTAAGATAATAACTATCACTAGAATAAAAGGGAGCTTATGGCTTTTAAAAATAAATGGCTCAATACCAAAAAATACTTGGAGTATACCACGCAGTCCAAGCCAAAGACCTAATATAGCTTTTACACTTAGCAAAATTTGAAAATTACTTAATCCATTTTCTCCAATAGTTCCAAAGCTATGATGAAAAAGTATCAAACCACTTGCTACAGCTACAACCAAAGCTTTTGGAACAATGGCTCTTGTTAGATCTTTAAAATATCCTCTAATCTTTTGGTATTTTTCTTTGCTAAATTTATTTTGCATCTTCATTAAAATAAGATTATCAGTAAATAAAAATCCACCATAAATAAAAACTGAAAAGAGATGGATAAGTTTGATAAATAGATATATCATATGTAAAAACTCCTTTTCAAGATTGCCACTATATCATATTTTTTACTCTCAGTATTGATTTGTATCAATTT
>CBETOJ010000329.1:0-1628 GCA_965537725.1 uncultured Campylobacterales bacterium
ATTAAAATTATATAACTGTTTACAATTTCATTCACATTTTCTATTTGTAATTGTAAAGTAAAACTACACATCAATAAATCTAATAAGGTAAAACTACTCTCATGGCAGAATCCAATGAAAACCAAGCTCCTCAAGCAGAAGCACCAAAGAAAAAAAATACAAAAAAATCTAGAACACATGTCCCAGTTCAAGGACTTACAATCGAACAACTTAGAGACAAACCAACAGACGAACTTGTAAAGATAGCAAATGAACTTGAGATAGAAAACCCTCAAGAGTATCAAAGACAAGATCTGATGTTTGCAATTTTAGAGTCTCAAACAAGTGCAGGGGGATATATCCTTTTTACAGGTATCTTAGATATAAAAGAGCAAGGATTTGGATTCTTACGACCACTTGATGGAAAGTTTAGTGATAGCTATAGTGACTCTTATGTAAGTGCCACACAAATTAAAAGATTTGCTCTAAGAAGTGGAGATATAGTAAGTGGACAAGTAAGACCACCAGCAAAAGAGAGTGAAAAATATTACGCACTTTTAAAGATTGAAGCGATCAATTATCTTCCTGTAAACCAATCAAAAAACCGACCTCTTTTTGACAATCTTACACCACTTTATTCAACTGAAAAATTCCAATTTGAATACAATTCTGAAAAACTCACAGGACGTGTGATGGATATGTTTGCTCCTATGGGAAAAGGGCAAAGAGGACTTATCGTAGCACAACCAAAATCAGGAAAAACAGAACTTTTAAAAGAACTAGCTCATGGAATTACAAAAAATCATCCTGATACAACATTAATGGTTTTACTTATTGATGAAAGACCTGAAGAGGTCACTGATATGCAAAGATCAGTAAAAGGTGAAGTGTATAGCTCAACTTTTGATCTTCCAGCACAAAACCATATCAAAGTAGCAGAGATGGTTATCAATAAAGCAAAAAGAGAAGTGGAGATGGGAAAAGATGTTGTGATACTTCTTGATTCTATTACAAGACTAGCTCGTGCATATAATACAGTAACACCTAGTTCAGGAAAAGTACTCTCAGGTGGGGTAGATGCAAATGCCTTACACAAACCAAAAAGATTCTTTGGAGCAGCTAGAAATATTGAAGAGGGTGGTTCATTAACTATTATTGCAACAACATTAGTTGAGACTGGTTCAAAGATGGATGAAGTGATCTTTGAAGAGTTTAAAGGTACAGGTAACTCTGAAGTGGTACTTAGTAGAAAAGCAGCTGATAGAAGAGTCTATCCTGCAGTTGATGTGGTAAAATCAGGAACAAGAAAAGAAGAACTTCTTTTACACCCTGAAGAGCTTCAAAAAATCTGGATCCTTCGAAATGCTATGGCTGAGATGGATGAGGTTGAATCTCTGAAATTCTTATATAAAAAGATGAAAGAGACAAAGTCAAATGCTGAGTTTCTTATCTCAATGAATGGTTAAAAGAATAGCTTTAGCATTATTATGGCGTTAGAATTTTCGCTTTACTGTAGTAAAGCTGTAAAATTCTGCCTTGTACTAACGGCAAACTTATCCTTTTAAGTTAAATTTTTGCTATACTATATTTCTTAAATTTACTTTGGTTAGAATTGATATATAAAATAAAAACTATTTATATTTATCAAA
>CBETOJ010000330.1:0-1577 GCA_965537725.1 uncultured Campylobacterales bacterium
TTTCTTGTTAGATATCGGTTTATAGTCTTTCTTTGATGAAAGTGACACATTTGTAAATAAATCCTTTTTAAGCTGATGATACCTAAGCTAACTTAAGTTTTTAGGCACCCATATTTTTCATTAAGCCTCAAAACAACTAGAAGTGATAGAAAGGAAAGAACTATTGGATACTATTTAAGATAGTATCCACATCTAATCTTTCTTTCATCTCCTCTACAAACTCTTTTATAGTTTGTTTTTTATAGCTTTCAAACCACTCATCTATAAAAAGCCCATGGGAAAAAGTTCCATAGATATTTTCTGTTTTATAGGTATTTGAGTATTTTTCACTTATTCCATGATGTATTTCAAAGAGGTGTCCCTCTTTTTTTAAGACTTTTTCTTTTTGAAAAACTATCTTATCATCAATAAACCCAAACCCCTCTTCAATAGTTGGCTCCAAGACTTCTATACACTTATTATCAATGATCCTGTCAAATAGCATCTGATACCCACCACAGATCCCTACGATATGGTTTTGTTTTTTTGCTTCTCTTTGTTTGATTTGCTCAAAAAGCCCAGTTTCTTTGAGCCATCTTAGATCTTTGATCACAAGTTTACTTCCAGGTAAGATAATACACTCATATTGTTCAAGGGATACATTGGTATCTATAAACTCTACACAAGTATTTGGATCAGCGATCAAAGGTTCAAAATCGTTGTAATTGCTCATATAAGGATAAGAGATCACTGCAACTTTACGAGTAGACTTAGAGTAGTCTTGTGTAAAGTTCTTTAAACTAGCACTATCTTCAAAGCCAAGATTAAAAGGCTTATAAGGTAGTACTCCTAGTACAGGTATACCAAACTCTTTTTCTATGATCTCTATCCCTTTATCAAATAGGCTTAAATCCCCTCGAAACTTATTAACGATCACACCAATCACATTTTTTCGAAGTTTTTCAGGCAAGAGATTATACACTCCATAGATACTGGCAAATACTCCACCTTTTTCTATATCTGCTACAAGTATGATCTTTGTATCAAAAGTATCCGCAATATAGATATTGGATAAGTCTTTATTCATAAGGTTAAGCTCCACAGGACTTCCCGCTCCTTCACATACTACACAGTCATATTTGCTGTTTAGATATTCAAAAGCTTCTTTTACTGAAGGTTTTAATGTATCAAGATCACGATAATACTCACGTACATCTTTATCTTTTACTACTTGACCATTGACTATAAGTGAAGTAGAACTTCCTCGACCTGATTTTAATAAAATAGGATTTAAGTGATATGAAGTAGGGACTCCCAAAACACTTGCTTGAAAATCCTGAGCGATAGCGATCTCACTTCCATCATCTGCAATGTGAGAGTTATTAGATACATTTTGTGCTTTAAATGGTACTACGGAGTAGCCTAGGTCTTGGAGTATCTTTGCAATGACGAAAGTTATGGTTGATTTTCCTGCGTCGGAGCTTGTGCCGAAGATTGAGATGTTATTCATTTTCTTCAATGGCTTCATTTATAGCTTTATCTATTAGGGAGCGTAAAAAATTCTGTGTCAGTCACCATTTGTAACACTTAATTACAAC
>CBETOJ010000331.1:0-1575 GCA_965537725.1 uncultured Campylobacterales bacterium
AATTTAAAAAATTGAGAATATAATGGTATAATCCAGAAAATTTACTATAAAGGGTTTGATATGACAAAAGGATTACTAGGAGTTTTATTTACATGTTTTATATTTATTGGATGTAGCAATGAAACAAAGGAAGAGGTCAAACAAGCAACAAATAACACCATAGATAAAGTTGCTGAAGTATCAAATGAAGCAAAAAATGAGACATCGAATACTATAGATAAAATTGTTGAAAAAACAAAAGAAGTAACTGAAGAAGCAACGCAAAAAACAAGTGAAGTTGTAAATAAAGTTGTGGAAAAAACTAAAGAAGTGGCATCTAATGTACAAATAAAAACTACAGAGATAACAGAAGATGTAAAACAAAAGATCCATGAAGCAACAGCTTCTACTATAGATGCAAAAGCATTATATGTAAAATGTATCGCATGTCATGGAGCAAATGCTGAGAAAAAAGCTTTAAATGCTTCACAAATTATTCAAAATTGGGATGAGAATAAGATCTACGATGCACTTAAAGGATATAAAGATGGAACGTATGGTGGAGCGATGAAAGGTGTTATGCAAGGGCAGGTAAAAAACTTTTCTATTGAAGAGATGAAAGCTTTATCAAAATACATCACTACATTATAAATAAATTAGCACTTAAATATATTAAGTGCTAATTTTAAAGTTTTTATCAATAAAAGTGCTTTACAATACTTCAAAAATAAATAGATTTTATAAAGGATTTTTATGGAACAGATAAAAACAATTTTTCTTTTAACACTACTTTCAGTTATCTTTGTATCAGTTGGGTTTTATTTTGCAGGAAATGGTGGGGCAATGATCGCTTTACTTATTGTAGGTGGGATGAACTTTTATGCTTATTATTATTCAGATAAACAGGTTTTAGCCCACTATGATGCACAAGAGGTATATAGTGGACATTATATCAATGATATTGTTGCAAGATTAGCAAGACGAGCAAATATCCCTATGCCAAAAGTATATATTATACAAGATAATATCCCAAACGCTTTTGCAACGGGGAGAAATCCAGAAAATGCAGCAGTAGCAGTGACAAGCGGTTTGCTTGATATTTTAAATGAAAAGGAGATTGAAGGGGTGATTGCCCATGAGCTCTCCCATGTAAAACATTATGATATTTTAGTAGGAACTATAGCTGCAACAGTAGCAGGGGCTATTGCATGGATAGCAAATATTATGCAGTTTAGTGCGATGTTTGGAGGAAATAATAATCGAGGAGTTCATCCAGTTGTGATGATTCTAATTGCAATTGTTCTTCCAGTTGCGGCGATGATTGTTCAGATGAGTGTAAGTAGAAGTAGAGAATATATGGCAGATGAGGGAGCAGGGCGACTCACTGGTGAGCCACAATATCTCCAATCTGCTTTATCAAAACTAGAAAACTATGCTAAAAGAGGAACTTTACATAACGCTACTCAAGAGAGTGCTCATATGTTTATTGTCAACCCATTTAGTGGGCATAAGATGAATTTTGGAGATCTTTTTCGTACCCATCCTACTACAGAAGATAGAATAGCAAGACTAGAAGAATTAAAGTTTGATCTTAGA
>CBETOJ010000332.1:0-1552 GCA_965537725.1 uncultured Campylobacterales bacterium
TCAGCATTATCATTTCCAAATAATATGTTTAGCATATTTTATCCTTTTTAGAAAATATATTATAAATAGTATAAATTAAATTATCTATTATATAAAATAAAGTAGTTGTTGTCAATAGATTTAATTACCTTTTTTGGTATTATTTTGTCTAATTCTATTTATAGTATAATGTCATTTATAAAATTCAAAAAGTTAAAAGGATATAGATGTTTGATAAAAGTATAGTAGCCTATGAAGAAGCAAAGCAAGTGATCCCTGGTGGGGTGGATTCTCCAGTGAGAGCCTTTGGAGGCGTTATTGGAACGCCACCGTTTATTGAAAGAGGTGAGGGGAGTTACTTAATAGATATTGATGGAAATAGATATTTAGACTTCGTACAAAGTTGGGGGCCGCTTATTTTTGGACATTGTGATAAAGATATCGAAAATTCAGTAATGGAGACTGTTAAAAAAGGTCTTAGTTTTGGAGCACCTACTGAGCTTGAGACAGAGCTTGCCAATGAGATCGTAGAGATGTTTGACAATATCGATAAAGTACGATTTGTAAGTTCAGGTACAGAAGCGGTTATGAGTGCTATTAGATTGGCTCGTGGAGTGACTGAAAAAAATGATATCGTAAAATTTGAAGGGAACTATCATGGACATAGTGATAGTTTACTTGTCGCTGCAGGAAGTGGTATGGCTACATTTGGAGCACCAAGCTCTCCAGGGGTTCCAAGCGACCTTACAAAACATACACTTTTAACAGAATATAACAATCTCGAACAACTTGAAAAGTGTTTTAATGAATCACATGATATCGCTTGTATTATCATAGAACCAATTGCAGGAAATATGGGACTAGTTCCAGCTACTGAAGAGTTTTTAGCAAAGGCTAGAGAGCTTTGTGATAAACATGGAGCGATTTTAATATTTGATGAAGTGATGAGTGGATTTAGAGCAAGTCTAAAAGGGGCCGGGGGGATCGTAAAAACTGTGCCAGATATGGTAACATTTGGAAAAGTAATAGGTGCTGGTATGCCAGTAGGGGCTTTTGCAAGCTCTCGTGAGATCATGTCTCATCTTAGTCCAGAGGGAAAAGTATATCAAGCAGGAACTCTTAGTGGAAATCCAGTAGCGATGGCAGCAGGACTTACAAGTCTCAGAAAAATCAAAGCGGATAAAGAGATATATAATAGACTAAATGCAAAAGCAGTACAACTTACTACTGGACTTAAAGAAGTAGCTACAAAACACAATATCCCACTTCAAGTAGATACAAGAGGAAGTATGTTTGGATTTTTCTTCGCTGATGTTGTACCTAGCAATATGAAAGAGGTAGGAAAGTGTGATTTTGAAAGATTTGCAAAGTTTCACAATGAGATGTTAAAAAGAGGTTTTTACTTTGCTTGTTCTCAATATGAAGCAGGGTTTATCTGTGATAGTATGACTGAAAGTGATATCGAAGCTACTATTAAAGCAGCTGATGAAGTGATGGGTATATTATAGTCTTTAGAAGAAAAAATGGGATAAAGAGATTTAAGATATCCACATCCACTAAAAACTCTTAATTG
>CBETOJ010000333.1:0-1552 GCA_965537725.1 uncultured Campylobacterales bacterium
TTTTAGAATCAGGGGGTGATGATGAAAAGGCAAAATCCTTATATCTAAAATATCGTGTTGAAGCTATAGAAAACAAGATAAAATCACTAGAGATAGATGTACGAAAATACTCAAAAGAAGAGCTATACACTTATATAGAAAATGATTTTAAAACCTATAAAAAAAATAGTTTTTTTAAAATTCTATTCTATTTGATCATTATTTTAATTATTATTGGAGTTTTAGCAATAGCATATACTTTTATTCCAAAACAGAATTTCAATAGCCAAAGTATTGTAAAATCTGTACAAAACAAGATCACCCCTTTTATTAAGAGCGGTACCATTCATGATAGTTATGGAAATATTTATAAAGAGGTGGTTTCTCCCTATACTGGAAAAATATGGTTAGATAGAAACCTAGGAGCTACGAGAGTATGTGAAAGCTTTGATGATGATAAATGTTATGGAAGTTATTTCCAGTGGGGAAGAGGTGCTGATGGGCATGAGAAACATACTGTTGAGATCACTACAGACCTAGCAAAGCAGAGTGATCCTGGGCATAGCGATTTTATTGTAGGATATGCTGAAAATAGATATGACTGGATCACAGTGCAAGATAATACTTTATGGAAAGGATTATATGCGACAAATAATCCTTGTCCAAATGGATTTAGAATCCCATCAACGGGAGAGTTTAAAAAAGAACTGATTGATAATGGTGGAAACAATTTACACAAAGGGTATATGTCATTTTTAAAGCTTCCTACTTCTGGGTATAGAAACTATAGCGGAGTGATAGATTATCAAGGTTTTGAGGGGAGATATTGGACAAGTTCAGTTAAAGAGCAGTTTGCATTATCTTTTAATACAGTAAGTAATAGTGGCAAACCATATATATTCTTTTTTGAAAGGGCCAATGGATACTCAGTGAGATGTATCAAAGATCAATAATAATCAATGGGAATATATCTCAATTTTATTTCGTCCATTTGCTTTAGCAGAATAAAGAGCTGTATCAGCTAATTTAAAGGCATCTTTAAAACTTCTTGCTTCATTTGGATGTAGATTGATTCCTATAGAGATAGTTACTTTAAGTTTTTCACCTTTTGGTGTGAGAAACTCTTTTTCTTGAATATTTTTAAAAATCCGTTCAACTATTTTGAGGGAATATTCTCCACTATGTTTTTGTTTTTTGACTAGAATAACAAACTCTTCCCCACCATATCGTATTAAAATATCTTCATGGGATCTCATTGATTGAAGCATGGTTTTGCCACTTCTTGTAAAATAATATCTCCCACATCATGACCATATTGATCATTGATCTTTTTTAAATGATCAATATCTACAGCACTTAAAATATATTCTTGAAGATTGATCGTATCTTCGATACTTTGTAAATAGTTTCTATTATAAGTATTGGTAAGTTTATCAGTATACGCTGTTTTTTTATATTATATATTTTTACCCATTAAAATAAAGAGTGAAGAAGTGATTTTTCTTTATTTTAAATATGATACAATTCAAATATGGAAAGTAATGAATTAATAACCTTAGAACAGGCAAAAGAG